>DATBBB010000505.1:0-23869 GCA_036271215.1 Kofleriaceae bacterium
TGGATGAGGGATGGGATTCGGATTGTCCAGCTTGGACTATTGTTCATGTTCGCGACGGCGTGCGGGGCGGTGAAGTCGCCGAGCAACCCGGGAGACGACGACGCCGGCGGCGGGGGAGCCTGCCCGGCGGGCGCCACCTGCGCGTGCAGCGTGGCGACCCAGGCCACCGACTGCGCCACGCACGAGGTCTGCGACACGACCAGCACGCCGGGCCGGGTCTGCGCGTGCGCCCCGGCGTACGCCAAGGACGGCACCGGCGCGTGCGCGTTCGCAGGTGCACCGGCTGACCCGAAGATGTCCGACGCCACGGTGTGGGCACCGACCGGCACCGGCGCGTCGATCGACGCCACCCTGCCCGGCAACGTCGACCCCGGCGAGGCCGTGATCAACCACGACGGCCTGTGCGGCTATGCGTCGCTGAGCCAGACGTTCACGATGCCGCCGGTCGACCGCGCCGAGCCGTTCAAGGTCGTGGTCACCCACACCGGCGTGGAGGCGATAAAGCAATTCGATCTGTCCGGCGCGATGCTGTCGATCGGCGTCGGTGGCCAGTGGACCGATCTCGCCGTGCCGCTCAACGTGTACCGCACCGACTCGTTCTGCCTGGGCCCCGCGGCCTACGGTGGCCCGATCAAGTTCCAGGTCGCCATGTTCGGCGGCAGCAACGCGAACTGCTCGGCCGGCGTCATGCCGGCTTCGATCGTCAAGGTCGATCAGCTCGCGGTCCAGGTCGCCGACCCGGGTGAGTGCCCGATGCCCGGCACCGTGATGAACGGCAACTTCGAGACCGCGACCGGCTGGACGTTCACGACGGTCCAGGGGACCGCGACCGGCGCGATCGTCGCCGGCACCGGTGAGAGCGGCTCCGCGGGCGCCCAGCTCGCCGGCACCGACCGGTGCTCCGAGGAGATGATGACCGGCCAGGTGTCGATGCCGACCCGCGCCGAGATCGCCAACCCGGCGGTCGACCTGTACTGGAACGGCACGTCCGGCGAGCGCCTGGTGTTCCAGCTCGGCGGCAAGAACATCGCCACGCTCAACGCGACCGGCACCGCCGGACACTCGCGGATCTGCGTCCCGGCGTGGGCGGCCGGCAACGCGACCTCGATCGGCTTGCTGATGGCGCGCCACTCCGACAACGCGTGCACCACCGCGTACAGCCAGTCGTTCACGATCGACAACCTCACGATCGTCAACGACCCGGCGTGCACCGCGACCGGTGACCTGACCGATCCGGGGTTCGAGCGGGTCGCGAACCTGACCGGCCCGGCGACCGGCTGGGGCACCCTCCACGACTACGTCAACGACCTGCAGGGCCTGTACACCAACGCGCTCAACTCGGTGGGGCTGGCGCACGCCGGCAACGGCTCGCTGCGCCTGATCTGGGACAACCCGTGCACGCAGTTCAACAGCGGCGGCGCCGACTTCTCGCTGATCGTGCCCGCCCCGAGCGGCGTGGCCGGCCCGGCGGTGACGTTCTTCGCCAACGTGCCGGCCACCAACACGATGACCGAGGCCCGGGTGTCGCTGTTGCCGCTGCCGCTCGGCGCCACGGCGTACTTCACCTCGCCGCCGACCGGGGCCTACGCGGCGCACACGCTGTGCCTGCCGCCCGCGCTCGCGGGCCGGCGGATCACGCTGCGCGCCAGCCTGGGCGACAGCGGCGGCGGCTGCGGGGCGTCGCCCACCTCGGAGACCGCGGTGTTCGACGACTTCAACGTGACCACCGACCCGGCCTGCGCGGCGCATTAGCCCGGTGCCAGTAGCCCGGTGATAGAGTCGGCGGGTGGCTCGACCGACGGTCCAACCGCGTGCGATCGAGCGCGCCCATGTCCCGGTGATCGGCGCGCTGGTGCTCGCGATCGTGCCGCTCGCCGGCTGGGCGATGGTGCAGCACCGCGACGGCGCCGAGCGCGCCGCCCAGCTGGCCGCCACGGTGCCGCAGCCGGTGCGGCCCGGCTACGCGCGATCGGAGCGCTGCGAGGCCTGCCACCCGGCGCAGTACCACTCGTGGCACCGCGGCTACCACCGCACGATGACCCAGTACGCGAGCCCCGCGTCGGTCCGCGGTGACTTCGCCGGGGTCACGCTCGACGGCGGCGGCTACCAGGCGAAGCTGTCGCGCCGCGGCGACGAGTTCTTCGTCGAGATGGCCGATCCGCTGTGGCAGTACCAGGTCGATACCGGCCAGCGCGAGGCCGCCCCCGGCGAGGCGCCGCCGCGCGTCGAGCGCCGGATCTCGATGGTGACCGGCTCGCACCACATGCAGGCGTACTGGGTGCCGTCGAACGAGGGCAACAGCCAGCTGTCGTTGCCGTTCACCTACCTGTTCGACGACCACCGCTGGGTGCCGCGCGGCGACGTGTTCCTGCATCCGCCCGACGAAGATCGCCACCAGGAGCAGGTGTGGAACGTCAGCTGTATCCGCTGCCACACCACCGCCGGTCAGCCGCTCGCGCTCGGCGGCGGCTGGCAGCTGCAGAGCCGGCTCGGCGAGAACGGCATCGCGTGCGAGGCGTGCCACGGACCGGCCGAGGCCCACATCGCCGCGAACCAGAACCCGATGCGCCGCTACTGGATGCACCTGCGTGGCCAGGGCGATCCGACGATCGTGAACCCGGCGCGGATCGCCCCGGCGCGCGGCTCGGAGGTCTGCGGCCAGTGCCACTCGCTCACCGAGGTCAGCGAGGCGATCGAGCTCGGCGAGGGCAAGACCTATGTCCCCGGCGCCGAGCTCGAGCAGTCGCAGCCGCTGCTCCGGCCGCTCCACCCATCGCCCGCGCTGCGCAAGAGCGTCGCCGAGGATCCGCTGTACCTGCGCAACTACTTCTGGGCCGACGGCACGATCCGGGTGTCGAGCCGCGACTACAGCGGGATGATCGAGTCGAAGTGCGTGACCGGCGGCCAGATGTGGTGCGGCAGCTGCCACTCGCTGCACGACAGCGACCCGGTCAACCTGCTCGCCGACCACAAAGACACGAGCGCGGCCTGCACGTCGTGCCACCCCGCGATCGCCAAGGACGTCGCCGCGCACACCCACCACCGCGTCGACTCCACCGGTAGCAGCTGCTTCAACTGCCACATGCCGCACACGGTGTACGGCTTGCTCAAGGGCATCCGCAACCACCGGATCGACAGCCCGAAGCTCGCCGACAGCAACGCGCCCGACGATCGCCCCAACGCCTGCAACCTGTGCCACGTCGATCGCACGGTCGGCTGGACGGCGCAGCAGCTCGCGCGCTGGTACCACCAGCCGATCCCGGCACGGTGGGCGACGCCGGGCGGTGCCGGCGCCGGCGCGGCTGCGAGCGATGCGACGCCGGCGGCGGTCCAGTGGCTGCTGTCGGGCGACGCCGTGCTGCGCGCGATCGCGGCGTGGCACTTCGGCTGGGCCGATGTGCGGACCGCGGCCGACCCGGTGGCGGCGGTGCCGTACCTGGTCGCCGCGCTCGATGATCCGTACACCGCCGTGCGCTACGTCGCCGGCCACGCGGTGCAGGCGGTGATGCCCGGCGCCGTGTTCGACTACCTCGCCGCGCCCGAGGTCCGGCGCCAGATGGCCGGGGCGATCCTGCAGCGCTGGCTCGCCGAGCACCCGCAGACGCCCGAGGCCGCGGCGGCGATCGACGCGCGGATCCAGCAGCTCGTGAGCCGGCGCGATGGCACCCCCGTCCGCGCGATGGAGTAACCGTGGCGAAGAAATCCAAGCCCCCCGACGATCCGGCTGCCGGCAGCGACCGCAGCGCCAGCAACGACCGCGGCGACCGCAGCACCAGCAACGACCGCGGCGCCACCGAGGCCCGCACCGAGGCTCGAACCGAGGCGCTGATCCGCCGCCACCTGGCGTTCGGCTGGTGGTCGCTGACCGTGTTCACCGCGCTCGGCCTGGTGCTCGAGGCCGCGCACGGGCTCAAGCTCGGCTGGTACCTCGATCTCGGCAACGCGACCCGGCGGCTGTCGTTCACGCTCGGCCACGCGCACGGTACGCTGCTCGGGCTGGTCAACCTGGCGTTCGCGTTCTCGCTGCGCCACCTCAGGATGTCCGACGTCGCGGTCGCCCGCGCCTCGTTCGCGCTGCGCGCGGTGACCGTGCTGATGCCGCTCGGGTTCCTGATCGGCGGCATCGCGTTCTACGCCGGCGATCCGGGGTTCGGGATCGCGCTGGTCCCGCCGACCGGCGCCTTGCTCGTGGTCGCGCTCGCCGTGGTGGCGAAGAGCGTCTCGACGCGACCACCGGGCTAGCCTCGCACGGTGCCGGGCTGCCGGCGCTCCGGCACCTGGCGAACCCCGGCACGGCCGCGCATCGGGGATGGCTGCGCGGTGCCGGCCAGCGTATCCTGCGCGTGGATGCGCCCCGAGCTCGAGGACACGCTCGCCGCGCCGGTCGATCCGATCCCGACCCCGGCACCGACCCCGGCACCGATCCCGGCCCAGGTCCCGATCGCCGCGCCGGCCCCGGTCACCGCGCCGACCCAGGTCGCCGCGCCGGTGCCCGAGCCCGCCCTCGATCGCACCGCGACCGCGCCTCGCGCCCCGGTCGCCGCGGCGCCGGCCGGGCTGGTCGCCGGACAGCAACTCGGCCACTTCCGGATCGAGCAGCCGCTCGGCGCCGGCGGCATGGGCGAGGTCTACCTCGCCACCGATCTCGCGCTCGAGCGGCCGGTCGCGATCAAGGTCCTGCCCGAGGCCGTCGCGCGCGATCCGGCGCGCCGCGATCGCCTGGTCCGCGAGGCGCGCTCGCAGGCCCGGATCACCCACCCCAACGTCGGCCACATCTACTTCATCGGCGAGGAGCCCGCGACCGGCGCAGCCGCGAAGCCCCTGCCTCTCCTGGATGACGAAGGCCGGGCGAAGCCCGGACGGCTGTTCTTCGCGATGGAGTACGTCGCCGGCGAGACCGTCGCCCAGCGGATCGCCGGCGGCCCGCTCGCGGTCGACGACGCGCTCGCGATCATCCGGTCGGCGGCGCTCGGCCTGCGCGAGGCGCAGCGCAGCGGCATCACCCACCGCGACATCAAGCCGTCGAACCTGATGATCGATGGCCACGGCATCGTCAAGGTCCTCGACTTCGGGCTCGCCGCGAGCGCTCCCGGCGCGCTCGGCCTGGCCGAGACCGGTCCGGTCGCGCAGACCTCGATGGCCGGCACGCCGCTCTACATGGCACCCGAGCAGGCGCGCGGCGAGCCGGTCGACTGCCGCGCCGATATCTACGCGCTCGGCGCCACGCTGTTCCACCTGGTCGCCGGGCGGCCGCCGTTCGAGGCCGAGACGCTCGGCGCGCTGCTGTCGAAGCACGCGAGCGCGGTGCGCCCGAGCCTGCCCCGCCGCAGCGGCCAGCCGCGCACCACGATCGCCGCGCTCGACACCCTGATCGGCCGGATGATGGCGCCGGCGGCGGCCGATCGGTTCGCGAGCTACGACGAGCTGATCCGCGCGATCGAGCTCGCCTCGGTCGACCACATGCGGCCGGCCGGGTTCTTCGTGCGCATGATGGCCAAGTCGGTCGATCTGCTGCTCGCGCTACTGGTGGCGCTCGCGATGTTCGAGCTCGCGAAGCGGCTCGGCGTGCTGCCGGCGTGGATGCGCAACGGCGACAACGACGGCGGCGGGCCCATGCTGATCGCCTACGCGCTCGGCACCACCGCGCTGATCGCGCGCCGCGGCCGCACCCCGGGCCAGGCGCTGTTCGAGCTCGAGGTGATCCACGTCGCCACCGGCGCTCGCCCGTCGCTCGGCCGCGCCGCGCTCCGCACCGTGCTGCCGATCGCGCTGCCGCTGGCCGCCACGCTCGCGAGCTACGGGCTGGCCTGGCAGGGCTATCAGCTCGATGACGTGGGCCAGACGCTCTACACCATCAGCTGGTGCCTCCCGGTCGTGGGGCTGCTCTGGGCGGCGCTGCGCTCGGTCAGCAAGCAGACGATCTGGGACCGGCAGACGGGTACCATGGTGCGCTATCGCACGCGCCGCGCGCCGGCGCTCTAGCCGCTTGCTATCATGCGCGAGGTGGTGCGTGCGCAGCTCGTTTGGTCCCGCCGGCGAGGCGGCGTCATGCGCGCGGTGACCGTGCTCGGCGGGCTCGTGCTCGGCGGGCTCGGCACGCTCGGGCTCGGGCTCGGCGTGTCCGGCTGTCAGCCGCTGCCCGCGCCGGCCTGGCCGCGCGGCGAGCTCGCTCCGGCCGAGCTCGCGCCGACCGCGCCGCCGGCGTCCTCGCCGCGCGGGGCACCGCACCTGGTGGGCCGGCTCGAGGACCGCCGGATCGACTTCCAGTACGAGGGCGGACAGCTCGAGTTCGAGCTGTACCGCGACGGCGGGCAGATCGAGCAGGTCGTCCGCAACCGCTACGCCGTGCCGGTGGTGCTGCACTGGACGCTCGGCGCGCTCGACAACCTCGAGCCGATGTCGCCGGTCGAGGGCGTGATCGTGCTGCCCGCCGCGCCCGCGCCGCTCGGCAACGGCCAGCGGATCGTGCTCGCCGCGCTCCAGCAGATCGACCCGACGTACAGCTATCGCCGCGAGCTCCACTTCCACGCCCGGCTCGGCGATCCGGCGGCGCGGCCGGCCGACTACGTCTACGGCCTGCCCTACCCCCACGGCCTGACGTTCGCGGTGCTGCAGGGCTTCCACGGCGCGTTCTCCCACCACGGCTCCAACGAGTACGCGGTGGACTTCGCGTGCCCGATCGCCACCCCGGTGCTCGCGGCGCGGCCCGGCATGGTCGTCGCGACCAACGCCATCGCGCAGGGCTCCGGCACCACGCCCGACTTCCTCGAGGATCGCCGCGCCAACTTCGTGGTGATCCGGCACAGCGACGGCACGCTCGGCGAGTACCTGCACCTGTCGCCGAGCGGCGTCGAGGTCCATCCCGGCCAGATCGTCGAGCGCGGCCAGGAGATCGCGCTGTCGGGCAACACCGGGTTCTCGTCGACGCCGCACCTGCACTTCCAGGTGATCACGGCGTCGGAAGATGGCATCGCCAAGCACCCGTTCCCGTTCAAGCTCGCCGTCCGGCCGGGCAAGATCGCCGCGCCGGTCCAGGGTCAGCGCTACGCGGCGTGGGAATAGCGATCGCAGCCGCCGATCGGGTGATTCGTCCTTCCGGGGAGACCTGGTAGACTGGTAAGCGTGATGTGCCCGGTGTGTCGACAGCGTCCCGGTGAAGTGGGTGTGCTGTGTGAAGAATGTCGCGATGAGCTGTCCAGCCCGATCAAGATCATGCCGGAGCAGATCCAGCCGTACAGCTCGCGTCCGACGATGGCGGCGCTGATCGATATCTGGGGCCGCCCGCATCGCCTCGATCCGCGCACGCTCGTCGGCCGCCAGGTCGATGGCCAGGGCCTCGCGATCCTCGAGCCGTCGGTGTCGCGCCACCACGCCCACCTGACGCTCGACAACGACGAGTGGACGGTGCGCGATCTCGGCTCGGCCAACGGCACGTTCCAGGGCGACAAGCTGATCGCCACCCCGGTCTCGGTGCGCGAAGGCGACCGGCTGCGGTTCGGCCACATCGCGTTCTACTTCCTCGAGGACGTCACCCGGCTGCCGGTGCCCCAGATCGGCCGCACGGTGACCGCGCCGATCCGGTCGACCGCCGTCACCCTCCCGATCCACTCGTCGGATGGTGAGGCCGGCGACCTCGGGGCGACCTTGGGGGACAGGACCCTGACCGATCCGTTCGAAGAGGAGCGCACCGATATCGGGCTGCCGATGATGTCGTTCAAGATGCACGAGCCGACCGGCGGCGGCGGCGGGCTGATCGAGGTCGATGGCAAGCAGGTCCAGCTCACCACGACGCAGTTCGAGCTGATGGCGCTGATCATCCGGCGCATGGCCGGCGAGGTCCACCAGCCCGAGCTGGTCCGCGGCTTCGTGCGATCGTCGGAGCTGATCGCCGACCTGTCGTGGGACACCCGCGAGCCGAGCGAGAATCACGTCAAGCAGCTGGTGCGCCGGGTCCGCCGCGCGCTGATCAAGTCCGAGATCGGCGACCTGATCGAGTCGCGCCACCGGTTCGGCTATCGGCTGCGCGCGATCCCGCGCAACGACTGACCGCCGCGCGCGCCGCGGTCAGCGCTTGTGCTGGCGGGCGCCGTTGCTCCGGGCCGCGCCGCGATCTTCGACCGTGGCCGCGAGCTCCTCGAGCAACGCGCGCAGCGACCGCATCTTCTTCGAGCCGATCCGGGTCGCCCACTTCGCCTCGGTCGCCGCCGACACGCGCTTGACCTCGGTCGCCCACACCTTGCCCTTGGGGCCGAGGCGGACTCGCTTGATCACGCCGTGATCGGGGTCGGGGAACCGCTCGACCATCTTCATGGCCTCGAGCTCGTCGAGCAGGTCGCCGACGGTCTGCTTGGGCAGCGAGACCTCGGACACCAGATCGGACAGCCGGAGCCCGGTGTCGAGGCCACTCGATCCGATCGCCGACAGCAGCTGGACCAGCGCCGGCCGCAGCGCGGGGAACCCGAGGCGCTCGAGGCGGATCGCGAGCTGCGCCTGCAGATCATGCTGCGGCACATGCAGCAATGCCCGAAGGTCTCTGCCCAAGGCAGCGGAGGGATTCGAGCGTGTCGGCTTCGGCATGGTCACGAATGCAGGTCGTGAGGGAGTCGCGTCATACCAAAGCTCACCTCGGATCGGAACCCGAATTCGTCGCAAAGTCACACCGGTGGCGCGCTCCGGAGGGTGCGACGCGTAGTCGGCGTCACCCGAGGAGTCTCAGCCGTGGATATCGACGATGCCGACCTCGGTCGCGCCGCGATCCGGAGGTGCCTTGTTGCCGCGCAAGCTATTGACAACCCTCCCCGCGAAGCGAGCCAGATCGTCGAACCAGGTATAGATCACCGGGATCGCGACGAGGGTGAGCAGCAGCGACAGGGTCTGGCCGCCGACGACGATGCTCGCCATCGCCTTCGAGAACCCGGAGCCGACGCCCTTGCTGGTCACCAGCGGCAACATGCCGGCCACGAACGCGAACGTGGTC
The DNA here is from genome assembly GCA_036271215.1 of Kofleriaceae bacterium. GTDB lineage: Bacteria > Myxococcota_A > Polyangia > Haliangiales > Haliangiaceae > JABFXX01. The sequence goes on from DATBBB010000505.1 coordinate 8,978, forward strand.
ATCAGGATCGGCCGGAGCCGGTCGCGGCTCGCGGCGAGCACGGCCTCGGTCCGCGGCAGGCCCTGACGCCGCAGGCCGTTGGCGTGGTCGACCTGGAGGATCGCGTTCTTCTTGACCATCGCGAACAGCACGATGCCGCCGAGCATCGAGAAGATGTTCAGGCTGCCGCCGGTGATCTTCAGCGACATCGCCGCGAACGGGATGACCAGCGGGATCGTGAGCACGATGACCAGCGGGTACATCCACGACTCGAACTGCGCGGCGAGCACCAGGTACATGAAGACGATCGCCAGGCCGATCGCGAACAGGAACGCCGGCCCGAGCTTGGCCATCTCCTTGGAGCGGCCGAACGGCTCCGCGGTGTACTCCGGCGGCATGTGGAGCCCCTTGATCGCCTTCTCGAGCTCCGCGACGATCGCCGACTCCGAGAACCCCTGCGCGTTGTTCATCGTGATCGTCACCGCGCGCTCGCGGCTCTGCCGCGTGATCTTCGAGATCGCCTTGCCGGCGCCGATCTTGATCACGTCGTTCAGCGGGACCTGACCGAGCGTCTTGGACGGCACCGAGATCAGGCCCAGCGCGGCCGGGTCGTCGCGGAACCGCTCGGCGGCGCGCAGGTGGACCTGGTAGAGGTCGCCGCGGTCCTCGAACGTCGAGGCATCGACGCCGCCGATCAGGATCGAGAGCGTGGACGTGATGTCGGCCGGGTCGACCCCGAGCAGCGCCGCGCGGTCGAAGTCCGGGGTCACCGTGGTCTCGTCGACCGGATCGAGCAAGCTCGAGTCGAGGTCGACCACGCCGGGGACCTGCTTCATCTGCGCGAGCACGGCCTTGCCGTAGTGCTCGAGCTTGTCGAGGTCCGGGCCGCTGATCACGTACGACACGTTGGCGTTCTGACCGCCGATCGAGAAGTCGTTGACCGGCTGGGCCGCGACCCGGGTGCCGTACGGCACGTCGGGCAGGACGTCTTTGCGGACCTGCTCCATCACCGTGGCCTGGCTGCGCGCGCGGTTCTCGGGGTTGGTCAGGTGGACATAGACGTGGCCGACGTTGGACTGGCGCTGATCGCCATCGGCGACCGAGACCAGGGTCGAGTCGACCTCGGGGATGTCGCGGGTCTTGCGCGCGAGCCGCTCGGCGATCAGCGTGGTGGCCTCGAGCGTGGTGCCCTCGGGGGTCTGGACGTAGATCTCGAACTGGGCCTCGTCGTTGGGCGGCAGGAAGTCGCCGCCGATCGTCTTGCACATCGGGAGCGCCACGGCGAAGCTGCCGGCGATCGCCAGGCCGACGACCCAGCGGCGGCGCAGGCAGAACGCGAGGATCCCCGAGTACACCCGCTCGATCGGCCGGTACACGGCGTTCGAGCCGCGCTCGAGCCACGACTTGCGGCGCTCCTCGCCGGCCGGCGCCGGCAGCGGCAGCATGCGCGCGGCCATCATCGGCGTCAGCGTGAACGCGACGACCATCGACACGCCGATCGCGAACGCCATCGTCAGGCCGAAGCTGTAGAGAAAGCGGCCGACGATCCCGCTCATGAACGCGACCGGGAGGAACACCGCCATGAGCGACAGCGTGGTCGCCAGCACCGCGAGCCCGATCTCCTTGGTCGCGTGGATCGCGGCCGGGAACGGCTTCATCCGCTTCTCGTCGATGAACCGGTAGATGTTCTCGAGCACGACGATCGCGTCGTCGATCACGATGCCGACCGCGAGCGCGAGCGCGAGCAGGGTCATGAGGTTCAGGGTGAACCCGGCGAGCTTCATCAGCCCGAACGTCGAGATGATCGAGACCGGGATCGACACCGCGGCGATCACCGTGGACCGCACGCTGCCGAGGAACAGCAGCACGATCAGCGCCGCGAGAAACGCGCCGAGCACGAGGTGCTCGAGCACCTGCGACGCCGAGGTCCGGATCTGGACCGAGTTGTCGCGCACGATGTCGACCGTGTAGCCCGGCGGCAGCTGGCTCTTGAGCGCTCCGACCGCGCGGATCACGCTGTCGACCACCGCGACCGTGTTGGTGCCGGTCTGCTTGCGCAGCGACAGCGCGATCGCCGGGATGCCGTTGCGGGCCGCCGCGGTCTCGGCGTCCTTCTCGGAGTCGATCACCTCGGCGACGTCGCGGACGTGGATCGGGTGATCGGAGAACTGCTTGACGACGATGTCGCCGATCTGTGCCGCCTCGAGCGCGCGGCCCTCGACGCGCAGCGTGGTGTTGAGCGGACCGCGCTCGATCCGGCCGCCCGGGATGTTGACGTTGCCGTTGGCGATCGCGCGCTCGACGTCGATCGCCGAGACGTTGGCCGCCGCGAGCCGGATCGCGTCGAGGCGGACGTTGATCTGGCGGTCCTGGCCGCCGAGGATCACGATCTGGCCGACGCCGGGCAACCGCTCGATCCGCTGCTTGACCTGCTTGTCGGCGAACCGGGTGAGCTCGCGGATCGGCACGCCGGCCGGGCCCTTGACCGCCAGCACGACCACCGGCGCAGCATCGGGATCCGCCTTGCGGACCTCGGGCCGGGTGCCCGGCGGCAGATCGCGCAGCACGGTGGCGATGTGCTCGTTGATGTCGTTCGCCGCCTTGTCGGGATCGACCTCGAGGTCGAACTGCGCGAGCACGAGCGACACGCCCTCGGTCGACGTCGAGGTCAGGGTATCGAGGCCGCTGACGGTGTTGACCGCTTCTTCGACCTTCTGGGTCACGTCGGTCTCGACCGCGCCGGGCGACGCGCCGTCGTACGGCGTGACGATCGTGATCAGCGGAAAGTCGACCTTGGGGAACTTATCGACGCCGAGGCTCCGGTAGCCGACGAGGCCGACGACGATCAGCACGAGGATCAGGACGGTGGCGAACACCGGCCGCCGGACCGCAATATTGGATAGCCATTGCATGACAGCGGCCTTATTCGACGACCTGGAGGCCGTCGGTGATCTGATCGGTGATCTTGGCGACGACCTTGTCGCCCTTGTTCAAACCCTGGAGGATCGCGACCTGGCCGGGCGTGGCGGACGGCCCGACCTGCACGATGCGGTCTTGCAGCTCGCCCTTGACGTCGACGTACGCGTGCCACAGCTTCGAGCGCTGGACGACCGCGTCGGCCGGGACGACCGGGCGCGGGGTCTCGCCGGTGATCACGTGGGCCTCGGCGAACATGCCGGGCACCAGGTCCTTCTGCGGATCGAGCGTGGCCTCGACGATCAGCGCGCGCGACTTGCCGACCTCGCCGCCGATCCGCGACACCTTCGCGGTGTAGGTCTTGCCGGGCTGGGCGACCGCCACCAGCTCGACCTTCTGGTCCTTCTGGATCGACCGCACCGCGTCTTCGGGCACCGACAGATCGATGTGTAGCGGGTCGTCATCGACCAGGGTGAACAGGGTCTTGCCGGGCTGGACCCACTCGCCGGGCGCCACCGACTTCTCGGTGACCTGGCCCTCGAACGGCGCGCGGACCAGGCCGTCGTTGATCGACTTCAGGATCATGTCGGCACGCGCGCGGGCGGCGCTGACCTGCTGGCTGCTCGAGGTGCACTGCGCGAACTGGCGATCGTAGTCACTCTTGGTGATCGCGCCCTTGTCGAGCAGGGTCTGGGTGCGCTTGCACTCCTCGTCGTTGAGCTGCATCTGGGCCCGCGCGGCCTCGAGGTTGGCCATCGCCTCGCGCGACGACAGCGCCGCGTTGCGGACGTCGAGCTGGACCACCGGCTGGCCCAGCTTCACCCGCTGGCCGCGCTCGACCAGCACGGCGATCACCTTGCCCTGGGTATCCGCGGTCACCTCGGAGCGCTGATCCGCGGCGATCATGCCGGTCAGCGTGAGGATGTCGGGGGACGGCGCCTCCTGGACGACGACGAGCGGCACCTTGACCGGCGGCGTCGGGGAGGCCTTGGACATCGACGCTTCATCCGGCTTTTTGCAAGCACCAAAGAGAGGAAGCGAGGCGAGGAGCGCGAACGCGACGGCACGCATGGGCGGCCAGGATGCACGGCCCTTGCCATGCGGTACAGTGATGGGGTCAGCTGGTTAGCTCACGCCGCCTGTAAAAATTCCCGACAGGTGTCGGTTACTTCGTGTCGTTTCCGAGGGCATGATCGAGCTGGGATTTGGCCAGCCGGAGGTCGACCCGAGCGTTGAGCGCGACGATCCGCGACTGGGTCAGCTCGGTCTCGGCGTCGACCAGCTCGACCGCCGTGGCGCGGTCGGCCGCGAGCAGCTCCTTGCGGACGCGGTAGCTCTCCTCGGCGGCGGCCAGGCCCTTCTGCGACGACACCAGCGTATGCTGGGCGATCTCGACCGCCTGCTGCGCCGATAGCACCTCGATCCGGGTGTTGAGCTCGAGGTTCGCACGGTCGGCGCGCAGCTCGTTGGCCTCGGCGGTGAGCCGGCGGTCGGTCGTCCGCGACACCAGCATATCGTTGAGCGTCCAGGTCAGCTGGGCGCCGACCTGCCAGGTGAACTTGAACTCGTCGACCTGCGGAAACACCCGCTGGTTGGGATCGGCGTAATCGACGGTGCCGACCGCCGACAGCCGCGGGTACAGGTTGGCCTTCTCGGCGGCGCGCTGGCTCTCCTTGGCCTGGATCCCGGTGTCGATCGACTTGAACTCGAGCCGGTTCTGCTTCGCGGTGCCCACCAGGTCATCGAGCCCGCCGGTCGCGCCGGCGGCGAACTCGCCGCGGATGTCCTCGCCGATCGTGAGCGGCTCGCTGCTGGCGCCGATCAGCAGCCGGAGCTGCTCCTCGCGCAGCCGCGCGATGTTCTGCGCTTGGTCGACGACCCGCTCGTTGTCGGCCTCCTGGGACTCGACGCGCAACAGGTCGGCCTTCGACAGCCGCTGGACCTCGGCGAGCGCGCGGACCTGTTCGAGGGTCTTCTGGACCTGGAGCAGCTGGCGCTTGGTGACCAGCACCTGCAGGCTGGCGCGGACCCACTCGTAGTACGCCACGCGCGCGTCCTGCCCGGCGGACACCTCGCTCGCCCGGTGGTTGATCCGGGCCGACTCGGCGGCCAGCCGCGCCGCGTCGATCGTCTTGGGGAACCGCAGCACGTAGTCCGACAGCGGCACCACGGCCTGGGCCTCGGTGAGATACGAGTTCTGCAGCGACAGGATCGGCAAGGTGCCGACCCCGGGGATCGTGAACACGAACGGCTTGATATAGGACAGCCGGGTGTAGCTCGCCGTGCCGCGGAGCTGTGGCACGCGGGCCAGCTCCGCGGCGTCGGACTGGGCGACCGCGGCGTCGAGCTCGGCCGCCCGGCGGAGCACCGCCAGCGATGCCTTGGCCGCGCGCGACGCGGCCTGGTCGGAGGTCAGCCCGCCGGTCGCGAACAGCTGATCGAGATCGCGATCGAACCCGGCCGGATCGTCGGTGGCGACGCCGGGGCCAGCCGCGGGCGCGGCGGCGGGAGCCCCGGGCGCGGCGGCCGTCGCGGGCGCGGGCTGCTTCGGTGCCGGCTGCTTCGGCGCCGGCTGCTTCGACGCCGGCTGCGCGAACGCCGGCGTGGCCAGCAGCAGCGAGAGCACGAGCGAAATTCGCAAGGTCATATGGGGGCCGACCAAAGCACCCCTCGTGCCACGATTCCAGCGCTGGGCGCCACGACCTATCTACAAGTGCACCGCGTCGCGACACCGCCGATCAGACAGGTCCGGGGGCCGATCTGTCGGCTGGGCTTACAATTGGGGGGTACCGAAACGTGACCATCTGCGGTCACGTTTCGATCAGTAACGCGCAACCACGCATTCAGGCTAGAGTTGGCGCCATGGGCACCCCGTCCGACTGTCCTGGCACGTCCCTGGCACCAGCGGCAGCCGTGGGCGACCCTCGACCTGCTGACGTCTGGCGCGGCCAGCGCAATCGCTTCTTGATGGAAGACGCGCGCAACACCGGCCAGTGGATGCACGCGATCGGCGGCCTGGTCCAGCTCGCGCTGCTGGTGATCTACCTCGACGGCCACTATCCAACGTGGCGCGTCGCCGCCGCCGCGGTCGTGTTCGTGACGTTCACGCTGCTCCAGAAGGCGTGGATCGCCTCGAAGCACGACGCGCTGTCGTACGACCGCGTGTTCATCGGCATCAACCTGTCGGCCCAGACCATGGTCACCGTGACGGTCGGCCTGACCGGCGGCCTGATGTCGCCCGGCGTGCCGAACTTGCTATTGCCGTCGGTCATCTCGCTCCTGTTCTTCGGTCCGCACGCGGTCGCGCGGTGGATCGCGTTCGCGAGCGGCCTCTTGATCGTCGCGCTCGGCCTACTGCCCGAATCGATCGTCGGCCCGACGCTGCCCGCCGGCCACTACGCCGTCGCGCTCGCGCTCGGCCTGGGCTGGAACCTCGCCCTGCTCCACATGATGGTCAGCAAGATGACGCGCGCCGCGAGCCGGGCCGGCCACTCGATGGCGTGCCTGCGCGAGGAGCGGCTGAGCGACGCCGAGGCCCAGCTCCGCCGCCTGCAGTCGGTCGGCGCCAAGGTCGCTCACGAGCTCAAGAACCCGCTGGCGTCGATCAAGGGCCTGTGCCAGCTGGTCGCCCGCACGCCGGAGAGCGAGCGCACCCAGGAGCGGCTCGCGGTGGTGTCGTCGGAGATCTCGCGGATGGAGACCATCCTCCACGAGTACCTGTCGTTCTCGCGGCCGCTCGAGGATCTGCGGCCCGAGACGCTCGACGTCACCGCGATCGCGCGCGATGTGCTCGACGTGCTCGCCGGCCGCGCCGACCAGGGCGGCGTCACCATGACGCTCGACGGCGGCGTGGCCGCGGTCCACGGCGATGGCCGGCGGTTAAAAGAGGCGCTGATCAACCTGGTGTCCAACGCGCTCGAGGCCACGCCGAGCGGCGGCACCGTGGCGCTCCGCCTGCGCAACGGCGGCGGCGCGGTGGTGATCGAGGTCCGCGACTCCGGCCGCGGCATCGCGCCCGAGGATCTCGAGCGGATCGGCACGTCGTTCTTCACGACCCGGCCCAACGGCACCGGCCTCGGGGTTGTGCTCGCCCAGGGCGTGATCAACCAGCACGGCGGCACGCTGACCTACGCCAGCGCGCTCGGCCAGGGCACCACGGCGACGATCACGCTGCCGGTCAAGCCGCAGCCGCAGCAGCCGGCCCCCGAGCCGGCGCCGCGCGCGGCGATGGTCGAGGCGCGCGCTTGAGCTCGGTGCTGCTCGTCGACGACGAGCCCGGTGTCCTGTTCACCCTGAGCGAGCTACTCACCGAGCGCGGCCACCGCGTGATCGAGGCGCGGTCGGGCGACGACGCGCTGAAGAAGCTGGATGAAGCCGACACCGTGCTGACCGATCTGTCGATGCCCGGCATGGACGGCCTCGCGCTGATGTCGCACATCAACCAGCGCGACGCGACCTTGCCGGTGATCCTGCTGACCGCCCACGGCAGCGAGCGGGTCGCGGTGGCGGCGATGAAGCAAGGCGCCTACGATTACCTGAAGAAGCCGTTCGACATCGACGAGGTCGCCGTCGTGATCGAGCGCGCGCTCGAGGCCCGCAAGCTGCGGATCGACAACCGGCGGATGTCGGCCGAGCAGACCCTCGGCCGCCGCATCATCGGCGCCAGCCGGCCGATGCGCCGCCTGCTCGAGGCCACCACGCGGGTCGCGAGCCGCGACGTCACCGTGCTGGTGCGCGGCGAGACCGGCACCGGCAAGGAGTTCGTGGCCGAGCTGCTCCACGCCCAGTCGTCGCGCAGCAAGAACCCGCTGATCCGGTTCAATTGCGCGGCCCTGCCCGCCGAGCTCGCCGACGCCGAGCTGTTCGGCCACGTCCGCGGCGCGTTCACCGGCGCCACCGCCGGCCGCCCCGGGTTCTTCGCGCAGGCCGACGGCGGTACCTTGATCCTCGACGAGATCGGCGAGCTGCCGCTCGCGGTCCAGGCCAAGCTCTTGCGCGTGCTGCAGGAGGGCGAGATCCAGCCGGTCGGCTCGGGCCGGATCGACAAGGTCAACGTCCGCGTCGTCGCCTCGACCAACCGCGACCTCGCCACCGAGGCCAAGTCGGGCGTGTTCCGCGAGGATCTCTATTACCGGCTCGCCGTGGTCGAGCTCGTCGTGCCGCCGCTGCGCGACCGCAAGGACGACATCCCGGCGCTCGCGGCCGAGTTCGCCCGCCGCTACGGCGACCGGTTCGGCCTCGGCACCGTCACGCTCGAGCCTGCCCTGATCGACGCCCTGGTGCGCGCCGACTGGCCGGGCAACGTCCGCCAGCTCGAGAACACGATCGCCCGGCTCGCGGCCCTGTCGGCCGGCGGCGTCATCGGCCTGGCCGACTACCAGTCCGCCAGCGGCGAGGCTCCGTCGTCCGGCGCCCCGCCCGCCGGCGTCGAGGCCCACGACGCCGGCGACGAGCACAGCAACGTCATCGGCTCCGATGCGCGCAACGGCCCGTCGCTCAAGGAGCAGGTCGAGGCCTTCGAGCGCGGCCTGGTCGCCCGCGCGCTCGATGGCACCGGCGGCAACCAATCCGAGGCCGCTCGCCGCCTCGGGGTCTCGCGCGTCACGCTGATCGACAAGATGAAGAAGTACGGGCTCAACAAGCACTGACAAGCACTGGACAAGCACTGGACAAGCACTGATCGAGCGCAAGCTCGTGACGCGATGCGTGAGTGTGAGTCGCCGTACGCTTCGACCGCGGTCGGTGCCGGTGGGCATATCGATCGTCTGATTTCGTAGCGACCTTGCGCCTACGAGTAGATGAAGGTCGTTGCCATCGCGGGCATCGCCCGATGGGCCGCCGAGCTGGCCGCGCTCGACGCCTGCGGGCCGCTGGCCGCGCGCACCGCGATCGTACCGAGCGAGGCGCAGGCCCACGCGCTGCGCGTCGAGCTGGTGACCCGCGCGCCGCAGGCGCTGCTGGGCGCGCGGTTCGTCACCGCGGCCGCGGCGGCGCGCGCCGTGCTCGATCACGCCGGCGTGGCGTACCGGGTCGGCGAGGAGGCGCGCCGGCCGTTGCGGCTGCGCAAGCTGCTCCGCGCGCGGCCGGCGCTGGCGTACTACCGCGTGGAGAGCTTGCAGACCGCGGGCTGGGAGGTCGCGTTCGCGTCGACGATCGAGCAGCTCGAGGCCGCGGCGCTGCGCCCCGAGGATCTCGCGCCGATCGCGGATCCCCGCGCCGACGATCTCGCGACGATCTGGCGCGCGGTGGACGACGCTGCCGGCGCGTCGTGGACCGTGTCCCGGATCCTGATCGAGGCGGCGCGCGTGCTCGCAGACGCGCCGGAGGCGTGGCCGTTCGATGGTCCGGTGCTGGGCTCGGCGGCGATCGGCATCGAGCCTGCCCACGCGCGGCTGCTCCGGGCGATTCCGCAGCTCACGCTGGGCGTCGTGCCGGCGCGGGCCCGGCCCGATGCGATCGAGCGGATCCGCGGCCTGCTGGGCGACGCCGCGGCCGACGCGGTGGCGCGGCATCCGATCGCGGCGGTGGCGCGGCATCCGATCGCCACGGCGGCGGCAGCGATCGCCACGGCGGCGCCAGCGATCGCCACGGCGGCGCCCAAGCCCCACGAGGCTCACGAGTTCCACGAGCCGCGCGAGACCCACGAGCCGCGCGAGACCCGCGAGCCGCGCGAGACCCGCGAGACCCGCGAGACCCGCGAGACCCGCGAGCCGCGCGAGCCGCGCGAGCCGCGCGAGCTCGACATCCTGATCGAGCACCTGTTCGCGCCGCCCGCGCAACTCGCCGCCGAGGACCGGCCTCGCAGCCGAGGTCCCGACGGCAGCGTCGCGCTCGAGGTCTACGCGGGCGTTGACGAGGAGCTCGACGCTGCCGTGCGCTGGGTCGCCGAGCAGGTAGTCGAGCACCAGACGCCGTTGCAGGACCTCGCGATCCTCGTGCCGGCATCGGAGCCACTCGCGGCGCTGCTGGCGGCGCGCATCGCCGAGCTGCCGTGGCCGGCGGACCACTGCCCGGTCCACCTCGCGGGCGGGCGGCTCGCGGTCGCGACCGCGGCCGGGGCCCAGCTGCTGGCGATCGTGCGCGCGATCGAAGCGTGCCTGCCCCACGACGCGCTGACCGAGCTCCTGCCCCGCCTGCGGCTGTCCGCCGGCGATGCGACCCCACGCGATGCGACCGCACGCGATGCGACCCCACGCGACGCGACCGCACGCGATGCGACCGCACGCGATGCGACCGCACACGATGTGCCCGCGCACCACGCCGCGCGCGGCACCGCGGCGCACGATCACCTGTCGCCGCGCAGGGCCCGCGGCCTCGTGCGCAAGCTCGGCACGCTCGGCGGGAGCGCGGCCAGGCCGCGGGATGTCGCGCGCTGGGACGACCGGCTCGCGGCCGTCGAGCTCGACGACCACGAGCGCGGCGTTGCGCCTGCGATCAGCGCGCTGGCCGCGATCGTGACGCGGATGATCGACGGCGCGGCGCTCGATGAGCTCTGGCAGGCGATCTGCCGGTTCGTCGAGGCGCACGTATGGGCGTCGCGCGACATCGCGGACATCACGCACGCGCTCGGCCTCGCGCTGCACGCCCTGGGCGATGACGTGACCGCGCAGCTCACCGGCGCGGCGGCGATCGAGGTCATCCGCGAGCTGCTCGGTGCGCTCCGGCTCGACGCCGGCCGTCACGGTGAGCCGGCGATCTTCCTCGGTACGCCGACCGAGGCGGCGGGGCTCGCGTTCACCGCGGTGCGCATGATCGGCGTGGTGGAGAGCATCTATCCCGGCACGCTGCGCGCCGATCCCGTGCTGCCGCCCGAGCTGCGCCGGCGCCTGCCGCGCCACTCGATCAGGTTCGATGATGACTTCGCGGCGCTCCGGCTCGCCGCGTTCGAGCAGGTGGTTCGCGGTGCGCGCCGGTGCGTGAGCCTGTCGGCGGCGAACACCGACGTCGACGGCAGCGAGCGCGCACCGGCGGCCTTGCTGATCGAGATCGCCGCGGCGCTCGCACGCCCCGATGCGATCACCGGTGCCCGTGCCGGCGCGATTCCCACCACGCGCGAGCTGGAGCGCGATGCGCTCCGACCGGCGCGGGTCGCCGCGCGGGCCCGGCGCGCGCGGATGCCGCTGTCGGCGGCGTGCTGGCTCGAGCGCGTCGCGGCTGGACCGCCCATCCTGCCGAGCGCGTGGCTCGAGGCGGAGGTCACCGCACCGGGCGCTGTGGCCGAGCGTGCCGCGCGCGGATCCGGCGAGCTGGGCCCTGGCCCGCTCGCGCGCTACATCCCCGGCACCGAAGCGGCACACCCGATCTCGGCGTCGGCGCTCGGCCGATTGCTCGGGTGTCCGCAGCGCTTCCTGCTGATGTACGTCCTGGGGTTCTGGCCGCGCACCGGGCCGTGGGAGCCGCACCGCATCGAACCGTCGGCCTACGGTGCGCTGGTCCACGCCGTGCTCGAGCGCTTTGCCCGCGAGCACGGCGACGCGTTCGCGGCGCGCCACGACGAGCTCGCGCGCTGGCTCGCGGTCGCCGACCAGCTCGCGTGCGCGGCGTTCGAGACGTTCCTGCACGGCTATCCGTTGACCGGCCGCACGGCGGTCGAGCCCGAGCGCCGGCGGTTTCGCCGGGACGTCCGGACGTTCGTCATGGACGACTGGAACGCCGGCCGGCCGCGCCGGCTCGCCGCGGCGGAGCGCGCGTTCGGTGCGGACGGCGACGTGGCGCTCGAGACCGGCGCCGGCCCACTGTTCGTCACCGGCCGGATCGACCGGATCGACGTCGACGGTGGCGTCGCCCTGGTGCGCGATCTGAAGACCGGCCGCGCGCAGGCCCGGATCCGCGAGCTGACCGCGCCCACGGTGGGCGTCGATCTCCAGCTCGGGCTCTACGTCGCCGTGGCCGAACGCATGGCGGGCGCCTGGGCGCTGCCGGCCGAGGTCGCGGGTGCGTACGTCTACGTCGATCCCTACGCACCGGATCGCGAGCGGTCGTTTCGCGACGATCCGGCGGTGCTGCGCACGGCCACGGCGCGATGGCTGACGCTCGCCGCGGCGCTGCTCCGCGATCGGCAGTTCGTCCGGAGCCCCGACGCGAAGGATTGCCGCGCCTGCCCATTCACCGCGGTCTGCGGTGACCACCTCGCCACCACGGCGGTGCGGCTGCGCGATGCCACGGGCGTGCTGGCTGGCTTCCGCGAGCTCAAGACGTGACCCCGGTCCTCGACGAGGCCGAGCGCACGCGCGCCGTGACCGAGCGCAAGCGCAACGTGATCGTCGATGCGTCTGCAGGGACCGGCAAGACCCGCCTGGTGGTCGATCGGCTGATCGAGCTCGTCGCGCCCGGCGACTCTGGGGCCCCTGAAGTCGATGAGGTCCCTAAGGGCACTGATGGCCCTGAGGTCACTGATGGCCCTGAGGTCAATGCTGGCTCCGCGCTGCGCATCGACCGGCTCGCGGCGATCAGCTTCACGCGCAAGGCGGCCGGCGAGCTGCGGGTCCGGATCCGCCAGGGCCTGCTCGACCGGCTCGCGCGCCTGCCGCCCGGTGAGCGGCGGGCCGGCCAGCTGCGCGACGCCGTGACCGGCCTCGACACCGCGCAGATCGGGACGATCCATGCGTTTGCCGATCACCTGCTGCGCAAGTGGCCCGCCCGGACCGGGCTCGATCCGCGCTACCAGCTCGACGACGACGACGCGCACCTGCACGACGAGTGTGTCCGGCTCGTGCTGCACGCTGCCGAGACCCGGACCCTGGGCGCGCTGCTCGCCGGCGCGCCGCTGGCCGTGGCCGCGCGTGCAGAAGAGGCGACCACCACGCTGCTCGACCTCGAGCGCGCCGGGCTGCGGCTGCGATCGCTCGAGACCGAGCACTGGACCTACCACGGGTTCGACAACCTCGTTGCGGGCTTTGCCCGCCACCGCGATGTCGACGTTCCCGACCCGGCCGCGATCGACTTCGACCGCGCGGGCTTCGAGCGGCTCGCGGCGGAATATCTGCAGCGGCTCGCGGGCGTGTCGGCGGCCTCGCGGGGTGGCCGCTGGTTCCACGACACCGGCGAGATCCTGCGCGCGGTGCGGGACGAGCCCGATCCCGCGGTGGTGTTCCGCGAGCTGGTCGACCGGCTCGCGCGCGGCCCGAACGGCGTGCCGAGCGCGTCGCCGAACAAGCGCGACGACTTCGGCGATGACGATCACGCCTGGCAGCTCTGGAAGGCGTTTGCCGGTGATACCCGCAAGCACCCGGTCCGCGCCGGCGCGCTGCGCGACGAGCTGCTGGCGCCGCTCCGGCGGTGGCTGGCGGTTCGCCTGGTCCGGCTGCGCCCGGTCGTGCTCGCCGTGTACGAGCTCGTCAAGGCGCGGCACCACGCGGTCGACCACGTCGACCTGCTGCTGCGCCTGCGCGACCTGCTGCGCGACGATCGCGAGGTCCGCCGGTCGTGCCAGGCGCTGTTCGATCACATCTTCGTCGACGAATTCCAGGACACCGATCCGCTGCAAGCCGAGATCGTGATGTTCCTGTGCGAGCTCGCGCCGCGCGCGGCGACGTGGGACGCGGTCGTGCTCGCGCCCGGCAAGCTCACCGTGGTGGGCGATCCCCAGCAGTCGATCTATCGCTTCCGGCGCGCCGACATCGTCGCGTATCAGCAGGCCATCGCGGTCATCGAGCGCGCGCCCCACCGCGCGGTGCGACTGTCGGCGTCGTTGCGCAGCGCGCCTGGCCTGGTCGACTGGCTCAACGACCGGTTCACCGACATCCTCGGCGCTCCCGGCGATGGCGCGCGGTTTCGCCACGCCACCGGCGAGGTCTGCTATCAGCCGCTGTCGCACGGCCGGGCCTCGGGCCGGGCCTCGGGCCGCGCGCCGGCCGTGCACGCGGTGCCGATCGATCTCCCCGAGGGTGGCAACGCCGCGGCGTATCGCGCGCTCGAGGCCGAGGCGATGGCGCGCTACATCCGGTGGCTGGTGTGCGCCAGCGAGCTCCGGATCGACGATCCGGTCACTGCGGCGCCCCGGCCGATCGGCTACGGCGACATCGGTGTCCTCGCGCTCACCACGACGACGCTGCGGCTGCTGTTCGACGCGTTCGATCGCGACGGTGTGCCCTATGCGGCGCGCGGAGGCGCGCTGTTCCTCGAGGATCCGCTGCATCGCCAGTTCCTGCTCGGGCTGTGCGCGCTCGCGGACCCCGACGACGGCGTGGCGTGGGCGGCGCTGCTTCGCCCGCCGTTCTTTGCGATCGATCTCGGTGACCTCGCGCGGGCGCCGGCCGACGCTCCGGCGGATCGCGTGGCGCAAGCGCGCGCGATCGTCCGCGAGCTGCGCCGGCGCCGGTTCGAACGCGGCCCTGGATCCACGGCGCGCGCGTTGCTGGACGACACCGCGATCGCGCGCACGATCGCGCTCGGGCCCAATGGCCACCAGCGCGTCCGCGGCCTCCGCGAGCTGTGCCTGCAGGTCGAGGCCCATGCGCAGACCTGGCAGCTCGACTTCGACGCGACGATCGAGCGCCTGCGACGCTGGATCGAACAACCGCGCGCGCTCGATCCGCCGCTCCCCGTGGCCGACACGATCCGCGCCCTGACGGTCCACCAGGCCAAGGGGCTCGAGTTCCCTGTGGTCGTGCTGTGGGACGGACAGGCTGCGTGGACCGAGCGAACGGCGCACGATGCCTGGACCGCCGAGCGCACGGGCCGCGGCTGGGAGCTACGCTTGCCACCGCTGATCTGGGAGGAGCCGGCGGGGCTCGGGGTGACGAACCGCGAGCGGCGGCTGCGCGAGGCCGAGCGCAAGCGCCTGGTCTACGTGGCGGCGACCCGCGCGCGCGACCTGCTCGTCATTCCTCAGCTCGGCTCTCAGCTCGGCCAGCTCGGTTCTCGGCCCGGCGCTCAGCTCGGCTCTCGGCCCGGCGCTCAGCTCGGCTCTCGACCCGGTTCTCAGCTCGGCTCTCGGCCCGGCTCTCAGCTCGGCGCTCAGCTCGGCTCTCGGCCCGGCGCTCAGCTCGGCTCTCG
>DATBBB010000506.1:0-4073 GCA_036271215.1 Kofleriaceae bacterium
GACCTGGGCGGTCGCCGCCGCCGGCGTGGGAGGTGTGGGCGCCGTGGGTGCTGTCGGATGCGCGGGCGTAGCAGGCGCCGTGGTCGTGGGCGCTGCCGATGGCGCGGGCGCCGGGACCATGACCGGCGGGCCGACCCGGCCGTAGACGACGCCGTGCTGGCCGCGACGGCCGAGCAGCTGGGCGCGATCGACCACGGCTTGCCAGGCCGGGATCGCGCCGAGATCGGCGATCGCGCGGCCCGGATCGGGTGGCTCGGGGTCGGGCTCGACGGCCTTGCCTCGGGCGTCGGGCTCGCCGGCGTCGGCGGCCGGCTCGGCGCCATCGCTTACCACCGGGACCACCGGGACCACTGGGACCACCGGGACCACCGCGATCGCCGCATCGATCGGCGCGCCGCTCGCGGAGCCCTGACCCGTGGCGCCCGATCCCTGACCCTGGCAGGCGAGGCTCGCCACCGCGGCGGCGAGCGCGACGAGTGCGGTGGCCAGCGCGACGCGCGCGGGCGGCGGTGTCACCATGCCAGCGTGCCGAGCAACTCGGCGATCGGCGCGAGCCCCGCGGCGTCGGTATCATCGAACGCCGCGAGCTCGTAGCTGTCGAGATCGAGCACGGCCACGACCTCGCCGCGGCGCACGATCGGCACGACGATCTCGCTGCGCGAGCCGGCATCGCACGCGATGTGGCCCGGGAACTGCTCGACGTCGGGCACGACCAGCGTCCGGCGCTCGGACGCCGCGGTCCCGCACACGCCGCGGCCGTACGCGATCCGCACGCACGCGACCTTGCCCTGGAACGGGCCGAGCACCAGCTCGCCGCCGCGCGCGATGTAGAACCCGATCCACGACGCGGCCGGCACGCACTCGCGCAGCGCCGCGCCGATGTTCGCCAGGTTCGCGATCAGGTCGGGCTCGCCGTCGACGAGCCCGCGCAGCTGCGGCAGCAGCTCGCGGTAGCGCTCCGCCTTGTCCACCGCCGCGAGCGCGATGCTCTCCATCCGCGAACTCTAGCCCGCCGCGAGCGCGCGCGCAGCGTTGAGCGCGCGCGGAATCCCGAACGGGCTGGCCCGCAGCTGGAGGATCAGGAAGTCGCCCTCGGTCGACAGCCCCGACACGTTGACCACCGGGGTCAGCGTCCCGAGCACGGCGCGCACCCGGTCGTTCTCGGCGAACTTGGGGTCCTGC
The DNA here is from genome assembly GCA_036271215.1 of Kofleriaceae bacterium. Classification (GTDB taxonomy): domain Bacteria; phylum Myxococcota_A; class Polyangia; order Haliangiales; family Haliangiaceae; genus JABFXX01. The sequence continues at coordinate 1,183 of DATBBB010000506.1, forward strand.
ATCAGGTCGAGCACGAGGACGTCGTCGTGCGCCTCGGCCAGCACCGGCGGCCGCTTCGGCATGAACTTGGCGAGGTTGCCGGGCTTGCTGAGATCGAGCGCGCCCGACTTGATCAGGCCCGCGACCGGCGTGAACGACTCGCCGAGCACCTTCATCGTCACGTCGGACAGCCGCAGCGTGACCTTGAACTGCGTGTCGCTGACCTCGATCTGATCGACGCGGATCGCCGCGCTGGCGCGCACCGTGGTGCCCATCAGATCGATCGTCGCGCCGAGCCCGATCGCCGGCGGCCGCGGCGTGATCGTCACGTCCTGCGGCGCCTTCTTCGATGGCGGGGTGTTCGCGATGAACCAGCGAAGCGCGTCGAGCGGCACCGCGATCCGCATGCCCAGCGCATGACGCGCCATGCTGAGCATGGTGGTGGGGTTTCGTACCATGAAGCGACCAGCAGAACGCAGCGCGGCGCGGAGCGGGAGTGCCATTAGACGATCGTATATCTCAAAACAGCACGACGCGCAGCGGTGCCGCGAGCAGAGCGCCGGCGACCGGTGCGCCGCCGACCACCGTTCCGAACACCGCGCCGGGCGCCGCGTCGTCGGGCAATCGCACCCGGCGCAGCGGATCTCCGGTCCGCGGATCGAGCACCATGATCTCACGCAGCCCCGGACCGTAGGCGATCACGAGCGGGCTGCCCGGCGGGCCGCCGGCCACGGGAGCGACCGGCGCCGCCAGCGCATAATCGTTGCGCGCGCGCATCCCGCCGGCCTGATCGTAGAGCGTGAGCTGCCAGCTGTCGCCGAGCGGCGGCGGCGGGGTGATCGGCGTTGACATCGGCGGCGGCACGTCGAGGTCGACGTGCAGGATCTGGAGCGGTCGCTTGAGCAGCTGGACGAGCGTGGGCGGCGGTACCGGCGGCGCCGGCCCCGGGATCGGGCCACCGACCGTGTGGCCGGTCACGACGTCGCCGGTCGCGCCCCACGCCAGCCCGAGCCCGGGTAGCGCGACGACCGCGGCGGTGCGCGCGTCGATCCGGTAGGCGTCGCCGTCCTCGAGCGCGACCACCACGCCGTCACCCGACGCCACCAGCGCGCGGACCACGCCGGCGACCGCGACCGACCACACCGGCAAGAGCCCGCTGGTGACCCGCGCGACCACGCGGCCGTGCTCGGCGGTGACGACCAGCGTGGTGTCGCCGATCACCACGGGCGCGACCCTCGGCGCCGCGCCGTCGTCGCTCGCGAGGTGGCCGCGCAGGTGGCCGTCGCCGGCGTCGAGGATCGCGAGCCGGCCGGCATCGTGGACGACCACGATGTCGCCTCCGGCGGCGACCGCGTCGAGGCTGTCGGTCGGCCAGTCCCAGCGCGCCTCGCCGTCGCGGCTGGTCGCGCGGACCAGCGACGGCTGGCCGGGCGCGCCGCGCGTGCCGCACACCACGACCTCGCGCGCGACCGCGATCGCCACCGGCGTGCCCGGCCCGCAGCCGTCGACCCGCTGCCAGCGCCAGCGCTTCGCGGCGAGATCGGCGCGCGCCACGGCGGCCCGCTCACCGTCGCGATCGACCGCGAGCGCATACACCGCGGCGGGGTCGCCGGGATCGAGCGCGTGCGCGGTGACCGCGTGCATGCCGGTGTCGAGCTGGGCGATCGCGCCGTCGAGCGCGACCGGCTGGACCGGCGGCAGATCGCGCAGCTCGGCGTCGACCGTGACCCCGGGGCGCAGCGCCGGCAGCCGCAGCCGGCGGGTCCAGCGCGGCGGCAGCGCGACCCGGCGGGCGGTCTCGCCCGGCGAGCCGGCCCAGCTGGTCGCGAGCAGCGCGGTGTCGCCGAGCACCGCGCCCATCGCCGCGAGCGGGAGGTAGCCGCGCACGCCGGCGCGATCGAGCAGCACCGCGGTCAGCGGCGTGGCCCGGACCAGCCGGCGATCGCCGCGCGAGGCCAGCAGCTCGCCGAGCACCGGCAGATCGAGCGGCTCGGGCGGCCCCGCGAGGTCGCCGGCATAGCGCGCCACCCCGGCGGCGGTCGCGATCTCGAGCCGGTCGGAGCCGTCGCGCGCCGGCCACACCCCGAGCACGCCGTCGATCCGCCCGGTCGGCCTGCCGGTGGTGCGCGCGATCGCGACCAGCGTTGTTCCGGCCGCCCCGGCCGCGCCGGCCTGGGTGACCACGACCGCGTCGCGCTCGCAGGCCCGGATCCCGACCACGGTGCCGACCGGCACCGCCCAGCTGACCGCCGGCCCGCCGCGCGCCTCGGCCACGCGGACCAGCCGGCCATCGCCGCCGGCCGCGAACAGCTCGCGCCCGACGTCGCCGCAGCTCGCGACGATCGAGTCCGGCGACACGCCGCGCGGCAGCCGGACCCGCGCCAGCTCGTCGCCGGTCGCCGCGTCGAGGATGATCGACTCGCCCGCGCCGCTGACCACGACCCGGTCGTCGGTGAACGCGATGAACGGCGCGTGGGTGGTCCACTTCGGCTTGCCGTCGAGCCCGACCGCGCGCGTGCCGTTGGCGTCGGCGCACACGATCGCCTCGGCGGTCGCCCCGACCACCGGGGCCGCGCACGCGGTCCGGTCGCGCCACACGATCCGCCCGCGATCGATCTCGACCAGCTCGATCGCCGCGTGATCGCCCTCGCTGCCGAACACCACCGCGCGCGCCGGATCGGTGCCGGCGTCCGGGGCAGGGCCTGAGCCCGAGCCCGAGCCCGAGCCATCGCCGGGGCCCGGGACCGGCCACGCGGTCGGTAGCCGCAGCGGCGCCAGGTGATCGACCTCGGCCGCGGCGGACACCAGGCCGAGGTCGACCACCGGCTGGGGCGGCTGGCTGCGCCCGAGCCGGCCGGTCACTGCCCCGAGCGGCAGCCCCGATGGCGCCGGCGCCACGACCCACGGGATCG
>DATBBB010000507.1:0-11149 GCA_036271215.1 Kofleriaceae bacterium
CGATCGATCGGATCTGACCATGGCCACCGAATACATCCTCGGGCTCGTCGTGGCAGTGCTGATCACTGCCTATCTGGTCTACGCCCTCCTCAAGCCGGAGCGCTTCTGATGACGTTCAACGGCTGGCTGCAAATCCTCGTGTTCTTCGCCGCGGTGTTCGCGATCACCAAGCCGGTGGGCGTGTACCTCCACCGCGTGTTCGAGGGCGACCGGCAGCCGCTGCCGCGCACCCTCGGCCGGGTCGAGCGCGGCCTGCTCCGGCTGTGCGGGCTCGGCGATCCCGCCGACCGCGCCGAGCAGACCTGGGTCCAGTACGCGGTCGCGATGCTGGTGTTCAGCGCGATCGGCCTGGTCGTGACCTACGCGATCCAGCGCGCACAGGGCGCCCTGCCGGGCAACCCGCAGCACTTCGCCGGCGTGCCCGGGCCGCTGGCGTGGAATACCGCCGCGAGCTTCACCACGAACACCAACTGGCAATCCTACGTCCCCGAGACCACGATGAGCTACGCCACCCAGATGGCCGGCCTGGCGTGGCACAACTTCACGTCGGCCGCGGTCGGCATCGGCGTCGCGCTCGTGGTCGCGCGCGGCCTGACCCGCCAGCCCGGTCCCGGCGGCGCGACCGGCGTCGGCAACTTCTATGTCGACCTGATCCGCGGCGTGGTCTACGTGCTCGTGCCGGCCTGCGCGGTGATCGCGCTGGTGCTGGTCTCGCAGGGCGTGATCCAGAACCTCGCGGCGTATCACCAGGTCACCACCGTCGAGGGCAACTCGCAGCTGATCGCGATGGGCCCGGTCGCCTCGCAGGAGGCGATCAAGCTGCTCGGCACCAACGGCGGTGGGTTCTTCAACGCCAACAGCGCCCATCCGTTCGAGAACCCGAGCGCGCTGACCAACCTGATCGAGCTGATCCTGATCTTCGCGATCCCGGCCGGATTGACCTACACGTACGGCCGGATGGCGCGCGACCAGCGCCAGGGCTGGGTGCTGTTCGCGGCGATGTCGGTGCTGTTCTTCGCCGGCGTGGCCACCGCGTACTGGGCCGAGGCCCACCCCAACGCGGCGCTCCACGACCTGACCGTCGCCACCGCGCCCGGCAATCTCGAGGGCAAGGAGCTGCGGTTCGGCGTGGCCAACTCCGCGCTGTTCGCCACGGTGACCACCGACGCGTCGTGCGGCGCGGTCAACTCGATGCACGACAGCTTCACGCCGCTCGGCGGCCTGGTGCCGATGGTCAACATCGAGCTCGGCGAGGTCGTGTTCGGCGGCGTCGGCGCCGGGCTGTACGGCATCCTGATCTTCGTGGTGCTCGCGGTGTTCATCGCCGGCCTGATGGTCGGCCGGACCCCGGAGTACCTCGGCAAGAAGATCGAGGGCCGCGAGATGAAGCTCGCGATGCTCTACATCCTGGTGTTCCCGCTGATCATCCTGGGGTTCACCGCGTGGGCGGCGGTCGCCAGCTACGGCAACTCCCACGTATCGAATGCCGGCCCACACGGGCTGTCGGAGATGCTGTATGCGTTCGTCAGCGGCGCCGGTAACAACGGCTCGGCGTTCGCCGGGCTGGACGCCAACCACGACTGGTGGAACATCTGCCTCGGGTTCGCGATGCTCGCCGGCCGGTTCTTCATGATCCTGCCCGCGATGGCGATCGCCGGCGCGATGCTCAACAAGAAGACCGTGCCGCCCGGGCCCGGGACGTTCCCGACCAACGGCTGGCTGTTCACCGCGCTGCTGCTCGGCGTGATCGTGATCGTCGGCGCGCTGACCTTCTTTCCGGCGCTGTCGCTCGGCCCGATCGTCGAGCACTTCCAGGCGCTCCACGGCGAGGTGATGTGATGGCGAACCACACAGCGTCCCAGCAATCGATGTTCGATCCGGCGATCGTCCGCGCGGCGGTCAAGGACTGCTTCCGCAAGCTCGATCCGCGGATCCTCGCCCGCAACCCGGTGATGTTCGTGGTGGCGATCGGCTCGCTGCTCACCACGGTGCTCGTGATCCGCGACGTGATCGCCGCCCCGCCGGGCGCGGCGCCGCTGTGGTTCACCGCGGCGACCAGCCTGTGGCTGTGGTTCACCGTGCTGTTCGCCAACTTCGCCGAGGCGGTCGCCGAGGGCCGCGGCAAGGCCCAGGCCGACACCTTGCGCAAGATGCGCCAGGAGACCGTCGCGCGCCGGTTGATCGACGGCCGGCTATCTGGCGGCCGCACCGACGGCCCGATCGAGACGATCTCGGCGTCGCAGCTGCGCAAGGATGATCTGGTCGTGATCGAGGCCGGCGAGCTGATCCCGGGCGACGGCGAGATCGTCGAGGGCATCGCCTCGGTCGACGAGTCGGCGATCACCGGCGAGTCGGCCCCGGTGATCCGCGAGTCCGGCGGCGACCGCTCGAGCGTCACCGGCGGCACCAAGGTCCTGTCCGACCGCATCGTGGTCCGGATCGGCGCCAACCCCGGCGAGTCGTTCCTCGATCGCATGATCGCGCTGGTCGAGGGCGCGGCGCGCCAGAAGACGCCGAACGAGATCGCGCTCCACATCCTGCTGGTCGGGCTGACGCTCATCTTCCTGTTCGCGTGCGTGACCCTGGTGCCGCTCGCGCTGTTCGCCGGCATCCACCTGACCGCCACCGTGATCGTCGCGCTGCTGGTGTGCCTGATCCCGACGACGATCGGCGGCCTGTTGTCCGCGATCGGCATCGCCGGCATGGACCGCCTGATGCGCAAGAACGTGATCGCGATGAGCGGCCGCGCGGTCGAGGCCGCGGGCGACGTCGACGTGCTGCTGCTCGACAAGACCGGCACGATCACCCACGGCAACCGGATGGCGTCCGAGCTGATCCCGGCGGCCGGCGTGCGGATCGAGGATCTCGCCGAGGCCGCGATGCTGTCGAGCCTCGCCGACGAAACCCCCGAGGGCCGCTCGATCGTCACCCTGGTCAAGGACCGCCACGGCATCCCGGCGCGCGAGGCCAAGGACGCCACGTTCATCAAGTTCACCGCGCAGACCCGGATGAGCGGGCTCGACCTGCCCGACCGCGAGATCCGCAAGGGCGCGGTCGACGCGGTCGCGGCCCACGCCGGCGCCATGCCCGACGACGTCCGCGAGGCCGCGGGCAAGATCGGCGACACCGGCGGCACGCCGCTCGCGGTCAGCGACGGCAAGCGGGTGCTCGGCCTGATCCACTTGAAGGATATCGTCAAGCAGGGCATCCGCGAGCGGTTCGTGCGGTTCCGCGCGATGGGCATCCGCACCGTGATGATCACCGGCGACAACCCGCGGACCGCCAAGGCGATCGCGAGCGAGGCCGGGGTCGATGACTTCCTCGCCGAGGCCACGCCCGAGACCAAGATGGGCCTGATCAAGGCCGAGCAGGCCAAGGGCAAGCTGGTCGCGATGACCGGCGACGGCACCAACGATGCGCCGGCGCTCGCCCAGGCCGACGTCGGGGTCGCGATGAACACCGGCACCCAGGCCGCGAAGGAAGCCGGCAACATGGTCGATCTCGACTCGGATCCGACCAAGCTGCTCGAGATCGTCGAGGTCGGCAAGCAACTGCTGATGACGCGCGGCTCGCTGACCACGTTCTCGATCGCCAACGATGTCGCCAAGTACTTCGCAATCCTGCCGGCGATGTTCATGGGGGTCTATCCGCAGATGGCCCCGCTCAACGTCATGCACCTGGCGTCGCCGCTGTCGGCGGTGCTGTCCGCGGTGATCTTCAACGCGATCATCATCATCCTGCTGATCCCGCTGGCGCTGCGCGGCGTTACATACCGCCCGCTCGGGGCGGCCGCGATCCTGCGCCGCTCGCTGGTGATCTACGGCGCCGGCGGGGTCGTCGCGCCGTTCGTCGGGATCAAGCTGATCGACCTCGTGCTCTCCGCCCTGGGGGCTGTATGAAGCCGTTCGTCGTCGCGCTCCGCGCCGCCCTGGTCACCCTCGTGGTGACCGGCATCCTGTATCCGCTCGCGGTCACCGGGATCGCCCAGCTCGTGTTCCCCGACCGCGCCAACGGCTCGATCGTCGTCGATGACAAGGGCCGCGAGGTCGGCTCCGAGCTGATCGGCCAGGCGTTCGGCGATGCCGCGTACGTCCGGCCGCGGCCATCGGCCAACAGCTACGACGCCGCCAACTCCGGCGGCACCAACCTCGCCACCACGTCGAACAAGCTGCGCAACGGCGCGCTCGACGATCCGGCGACCAAGGACGTCGACGAGTCGTTCACCGGCGCGGCCGAGCTCGCCGCGGCGTTCCGCGCCGACAACGCCGTGCCCGACGCCACGCCGATCCCCGCCGACGCCGTCACCCGGTCGGCGAGCGGGCTCGATCCGCACGTGTCGCCGGACTCCGCGCGGCTGCAGGTGCCGCGGATCGCCCGGGCGCGCGGCGTGGCGGTCGATCGCGTGCGCGCGGTGATCGAGAGCTACGTCGAGGGCCGCGAGCTGGGCCTGCTCGGCGAGCCCCGGGTCAACGTGCTCGCGGTCAACCTCGCGCTCGACCGGCAATTCGGCCGCCCGGTCCGGGCCTCGCCGGCCCCAACCTCCCACGTCGCCGAGGACGGCGCTACGATGCCCAAGTGACCGCGGCGCGGCGTCCCGAGGACTTCCTGGAGCTGGTGCAGCGCACGCGGCGCGGCGGGCTCAAGCTCTACATCGGGTTCGCCGCCGGCGTCGGCAAGACCTACCGCATGCTCGAGGAGGCGCGCGCGCTCGGCGTGCGCGGGGTCGACGTGGTGCTCGGGTTCGTCGAGACCCACGGCCGCGCCGACACCTGTGCGCTGGTCACCGGCCTCGAGCTGGTGCCGCGCCGGACGATCGAATACCGCGGGGTCACGGTCGACGAGATGGACACCGCCGCGATCCTCGCCCGCAAGCCCGCGGTGTGCGTCGTCGACGAGATCCCGCACACCAACGCGCCCGGCAGCAAGAACAAGAAGCGCTACCAGGACGTGCTCGAGATCCTCGCCGCCGGGATCAATGTCATCGGCGCGCTCAACATCCAGCACCTCGAGTCGCTGAAGAACGTCGTCGAGGAGGCGTCCGGCGTGGCGATCCGCGAGACCGTGCCTGACAGCTTCGTCAAGGAGGCGGTCCAGGTCGTCAACCTCGATCTCGCGGTCGAGGATCTGGTCGAGCGGCTCCGCGCCGGCAAGATCTACACGCCCGACAAGATCGGCTGGGCGCTCGAGCACTTCTTCCAGGACGGCAACCTGATGACCCTGCGCGAGCTCGCGCTGCGCGAGGTCGCCGAGAGCGTCGAGCGCCAGAGCGAGACCAAGGCGCGCACGGCGAGCGGCGAGGTCCGCGCCGCGCACGGCCGCGTGATGGTCTGCATGTCGTCGTACCCGCCGCACGCCGAGACCCTGCTGCGCAAGGGCTCGCGGATGGCAGGCCGGCTGTCGGGCGACTGGTTCGTGGTCTACGTCGAGACCCCGCGCGAGGCGCCCGATCGGATCGACGCCGAGGCCCAGCGCCACCTGCTCGGCAACATCGCGCTCGCCCGCGAGCTCGGCGCCGAGGTCGTGCGGCTGCAGGCCAGGAACCCGGTCACCGCGCTGGTCGACTTCGCGCGCTCGCACGGCGTCGGCCACCTCGTGATCGGCCGGTCGCACCAGCCGCGCTGGCGCCAGCTGCTCGGCCGCTCGGTGCCGCTGCGGCTGGTCCACGAGGCGAGCGACATCGACGTCCACATCGTGTCGCTCGGCGGCGACGAGGACCGCGCGTGAAGCTCGGCACCAAGCTCGTGCTCGCCCAGCTGCCGCTGGTGATCGCGCTCGGCGTGACGATCATCGTCGGCAGCGTCGTGATCCGCGCGCTCGGCCGCGGCTCCGAGGACATCCTCAAGGACAACTACCGCTCGGTGCTCGCCGCCGAGCGCATGAAGGAGTCGGCCGAGCGGATCGACAGCGGCGTGATGTTCGTGATCACCGGGCACGCCGCGCGCGGCCTGGCGCAGATCGACGCCAACCTGCCCAAGCTCGACGACGAGCTGCGCGCCCAGGAGGCCAACATCACCGAGCTCGGCGAGCGGCCGGCGACCGAGCAGCTGCGCGCCGCGTGGACCGCCTACCGCGCCGTGGTCGGCGAGCTGCGCCGTGCGCCCGAGGCGGCCGGGCTCGACGACCGCTACTTCCAGACCCTGCTGCCCGCGTTCCTCGCGGTCAAGGACACCGCCGACGCGATCCTCGCGCTCAACCAGGACGCGATGATCCAGAAGAGCGACCGCGCCCAGCGGCTCGCCGGGCGATCCGATACGCTGCTGATCGCGATCTCGCTCGCCGGGCTCGTGCTCGGCCTGGTCGCGTCGTCGATCATGACCTCGCGCCTGCTGCGCCCGCTCGGCGTGCTCGGCCAGACCGCGCGCCGGCTCGGCGAGGGCGACGTCGCGGTCCGCGCCCGGGTCGGCAGCAGCGACGAGATCGGTGCGCTCGCGCGCGAGCTCAACACCATGGCCGAGCGGATCCAGAAGTACCGCCAGAGCTCGCTCGGCGAGCTGCTCGAGGCCCAGCGCGCCGCCCAGGCCACGATCGACAGCCTCCCCGACCCGGTGCTCGTGGTCGCGCTCGACGGCGAGCTGCGCCACGCCAACCAGGCTGCCGAGACCATCCTCAAGGTGGGCGCCGAGGGCGGCGCCGGTGCGCTCGCGACCCTGGACCCGGCGATCCGCAGCGTGGTCGAGCGGCTGCGCCAGCACATCGCGGCCGGCCACGGCGGCTACATCCCCAAGGGGCTCGACGAGGCGGTCAAGCTCGCCACCGGCGATGGCGAGCGCCTGCTGTTGCCGCGCGCCGCCCCGCTGTACGCCGAGGAGGGCGACGTGGTCGGCGCCACCGTCGTGTTCCAGGACGTCACCCGGCTCCACCGGTTCGAGGAGCTGCGCAACGACCTGGTCGCCACCGTGGCCCACGAGCTGCGCACCCCGCTGACCTCGCTGCGCATGGCGGTCCACCTGCTCGCCGAGGAGGCGGTCGGCCCGCTCACCGCCAAGCAAGGCGACCTGGTGTTCGCGGCGCGCGAGGACTGCGACCGGCTGCAGTCGATCGTCGACGAGCTGCTCGACCTGTCGCGGATCGGGGCCGATCGCGTCGAGCTCCGGCTCGCGACCTACGATCCCGAGCAGCTGGTCCGCGAGGCGCTCGAGGCCCAGCGCGCCCCGGCCGCCGCGCGCGACGTCCAGCTGCGCTCCGAGCTTCTGCCCGACACGCCCGCCGTCCGCGCCGATCGCGAGCGCGTCCTGCTCGTGCTCGCCAACCTCGTCGGCAACGCGATCCGCCACGGCCCCGCCGGCGGCACCGTCACCCTGCGCGCCATCCCCCAGGGCCCGCTGCTCCGGTTCGAGATCCGCGACGAGGGCCCCGGCGTCCCCGCCGACTACCAGCAGGCGATCTTCGACAAGTACGTCCGGTTCCCCGCAGGTGCCCCCGCCGGTGCTCCCGACGGCGCCGGCCTCGGCCTGTTCATCGCCCGCGAGATCGTCCACGCCCACGGCGGCGAGATCGGCGTCGACAGCCCGCCCGGCCAGGGCGCCACGTTCTGGTTCACCGTCAAGCTCGCCTGACCGGCCTGGTCACCGTCCGCTCGCCTGACCGGCGGCGCCTGGCCGCGTTCGTACATTCCAAGCAACAATCCGTCCTGCGCGACATGGACCTCCCGCTGCGCCGCTCGTGAGCAGAAGGTGCAGCAATGCCTGGACAACCTCTACATGGGAGGCCTTGCAATGCGATTCGAAGACAACAAGGACGCGTATCCGCAGATAGGTGAGTTCCAGACGCGGGATAGCAAATGAGCACTTCGGAATACGGCGGCACAAATGGGATGATGCTTAACGGCGCCAAGAGCATTGAGCTCGTACTTGAACCCGATGCTAATGTGGCTCCGGGGCCGTCATGGCGTCATGGAAGAAGTAGGGCAGCGAAACTACGGACATTTTTGAATGGATGGACCATTTCACCCGTATCGTCGACCTCACGCTCTACTACCGAACTGGATTTACCTGAGACGAGACTGCTCCCAATCCACGACGCTGAGGGTAACATGGCCCGGGAGCCAACGCCTTACGATGGCGCTGTCGAATGGCTGGGATGTCGAAGCTTGCCGATTCGTCAAGGAGTCAGAGCTAATCTGACTCTGACAGGCACTCGACAACGCTAACCGACGGAATGTTCATCACATTGAGTCAAATGAAATGTCTTCCATTAACGAATACTCAAAATATGCGTGGTAGCCTCCCTGTGTTTCATGGCTCGGCAAACACGACCCCGCGGCCCAGCCTGGCCTGTCGATGACGCATGGAAGCGTAGTGTCAAAGCCGACATGGCGAGAGACGGAATCTCGCTCGCCGAGCTGGCACGTAAGATCGGGTGCGGGGCCTCTGCACTCACAGTGCTATTCCGTACACAGACGAAGCAAAGCCGGCTCGTCCCAGCGATCCACAAAGAACTCGGACGCCCTCCTCCCTCACCTGTAACGGCACCATCAACCATTACAGCGTCGGACGAAGTGCTTCGCAAGATCAATCGCTACTGGCCGCTGTTGAGCAAGGAGCAGAGAGATCTTGTCAACCGCATCGTCGAGCAACTTGTAGGTATTAAGCACTGAGTAAGAGCGCGTTGAACGCTCAGCGAGCCTCAAATCCGCAATATTGGAGGCGAAGCGGATTCGACATGCACAGGTGACGTGAGGATGCGACTTATGGTAAGGCGCACGGCTGATGGAGTTGCGCCGAGCTGTGAAGAAGATTCGAGACCGCCTGGCAGGCGTGCCCAAGGCCTTAGAGAAGCTGAGGCTCATCGCCAAGATCATCGAGGAGCTCGTGAAACGGTCTCCACCACGACGCCCGCGCCGTCTACGCCGTCGCCGGTCCGGCGGTAGATCTCGCGGCAAGTAGCTTGAGTACATCTCAAGATAAAGCCCTTGACTCTCCTCTGTTCCTTGATTATCAAGCAAATCATGGAAACTCAGCCGATATCGCGTGCCAGACCCCGCTGGTTTCCGCGTGCCTCGTTCCACCTGTTCTTGCTTCCACGCGAGGGGCGCATCGCTCATGTCACCTGCGAGCTGCATCTCGGTCGCCGTTTCACGCTGACCACATCCCTCGACAGCACGAGCATCACCGCAAGCCCTCGCTCCTTCCGGTCCGAACGCACCCGTATCGTGCCCCTGGGCACTCGACGTCGTTCGCCATGCAACTGCAAGCGGCACCACAGGAGCGCAGCAGCAAAACGTCCGTAGCACCCGATCGTCCACGCCCCACGGCGGCCGATCGGTGGCGACAGCCTCGCCAGTGCACGACATTCTGGTCCGCCATCAGCTCGCTGTACGCTGTGGCCGCGATCCACGCGGGATGGCACGAGGCTTCGACGCCTGGCCGCGTTCGTGCGACAACGCGAGCATGCCGCTGCGCATCGTGTCCCTGTTGCCCACCACGATCGCGTCGAGATCGCCAGCCTCAGCCCGACCCGGCTCGGCGACGTGCTCGGCGATATCGAGCGCGTGGCCGCGGGCATCGGAGAGCCCGAGCACGGTACCTCGGTCCGCCGCGGCCTCGAGACCTGCATCCGCGACCTCACCCGGCGTGCCTCGCTCGTCACCCGATCGCGGGTCGTCGCGCTTGAATGGATCGATCCGCTGATGATCGGTGGCACGTGGATGCCCGAGCTCGTCGAGCTCGCTGGCGGCCAGCCGGTCGGCGTCACCGCCGGCGCTCCAGCGCCGACGATCTCGCCGTCGGACCTCATCGCGCTCGCGCCCGACGTCGTGGTCGTCAAGCCGTGCGGCTTCTCGCTCGAGCGCGCCCTCGCCGAGCAGCCGATCCTCGAACGCAACGTGCTCGCGCCGCTCGCCGGACGCGCACGCGTCTACGTGACCGAGGACCTGGCCTGGTCTGTCGACTGGAGACCCATCCGCGGAACCCTCTACGGCGGCAGTCCTTGAAGCACCACCATGCGTGCATGCCCGGCCTACATTCCGGATCTCCCGTTCAAAGAAAGATCTCCGAGAAATCGTAGGGCCTGTGGGCGAAGTGAAGAACTGCGCCCTTGGTTCGCCGAGAGCGCCATGCGCAGTTCTTCAAGCGGCGGAGGGCAACCAGCGCCCGGACGTTCGCGGTCGGCGGAGCATCCCGCTGGCTGTCCTCGGACGCGTTCTCGTCCATCAGGCCAGGTCGTGCGAGCACGCTGTACGCGATCTCAATACCGCTCAAACAGTCACCAAAATCTCGGCGATATCAACTTGCCAGCAGTCGTATAGTTGCTATTCATTCAAGCCGCGCGGTGGCAAGCGGCGTGGCGCCGGACGCAAACCCAAGGGTCCGCGTGCCGGATCGCCGCACAAGCCGCGGCCGAAGCTCGCTGCGCGATATCCGGTGCATGTGGTCCTCCGAGCCGCAGGCGCCGTCGGCAACCTGCGCCGTCGCGCGATCTATGAGGCGATCCGCGAGGCAACTCGGATCACCGCGAAGCGCAGCGACTTCCGGATCGTGCACCTCAGCATCCAGCGCACCCACGTCCACCTGATCGTCGAGGCGGATCACGAGGTCGCGCTCGCAAAAGGCATGCAGGGCTTCCAGGTCTCTGCCGCCAAGCACGTCAATCGAGCGGTCAGCACGGACTCGCAGAGGATGCGCCGACGTGGAGCTGTGTTCCCTGATCGTTATCACGCCGAGACCATCACCTCGCCACGGCAGGCGCGGCACACGCTCGCCTATGTGATGGGGAACTGGCGCAAGCACCAGGAGGACCGGAGCGAGAAGACGCGAGACTGGAAGATCGACTGGTTCTCGAGCGCGCCCGTATTCCCGGACTGGACAGAGTACGGCGACGACGCGATCTTGTGGCGCTGGCCGCCGGGCTACGAGCCGCTCGCGGTGCGCCGGCCGCAGACCTGGCTGCTGCGCGTGGGCTGGAAGCAGCATGCTCCCGCGATCTCCTACCGCGAGGTCCCGTCGGCTCACCGCGAGTAGCCCCGGGGACTCCACTAGATTCGTAGTATGCGCCGACCGTCAGCGTGGCGATCAGGCCTGGTACTTCTTGCGCTTGCGGTACAGGGTCGAGGCGTCGATCCCGAGCAGCTTCGCGGCGTCGTCGAGGGTGGCCGAGCGGGCGACGACGCGCTCGATCTGCTCGCGCTCGATCTGGTCGAGCGTGAAGTCGC
>DATBBB010000508.1:0-33295 GCA_036271215.1 Kofleriaceae bacterium
CCGCCGACTCCACCGAACGGTAGCTGGCCCGTCGTCAGCTCGTACAGCATCACGCCGAGCGAGAACACATCGCTCCGGCGATCCAGCGTCCGGCCGGCGGACTGCTCCGGCGAGCGATACGCCGCCTCGTCCAGCGCACCCGGCTCACGCTCCGCCCGCTCGCTCGGCGCGCCGACCAGCTGGATCACGCCATCGAGCCCGATCCACACCCGCGCCGGCGACACCTCGATGCACCGTGCGCCGCCCGGCCCCACCTGCTCGTGCGCGCGATGGACCTCGGCACACGCACCCGCCACGAGCGCCAGCGCGCACTCGAGAGCCACCGGCGCATCCATCGTGCGCGTCACCACCAGCAGCTTGCCGAGATCCTCGCCGTTCACGTGATTCCTCGAGCCGGCATCGTAACGCCACCGAGCGCCTCGGTGGGGCTGCATTGCCGCGAGCCGCGCCTCGCGGACACTTTCGTCCACGATCTGCCACCCTTGGAATGCCGCATCGGGAGGCACCTGACCCACGCTCGGTTCACCCTGCCACGCATGCCTACCTCGCTCGCCAGATCCACCTGCACAATCTCACCGACGCTCACCTGACGGATCCCTCCGTGTCTCCGGGTTTCCTTCCCCGAAGCAAGCAGTTGCCAGCTGATGTGCGATGTGACCACGGACAAACCCAGGGTGTCGCGCCACGCAACGATAGACGAAATCGGCCGCCCCTGCAGTACTATGCGCCCATGAGCAAACGGCTCGCGGCGGTCCTCTCGCTCGCCCTCGGCGGCGCACTCGCAACCGGCTGCAACTTCGGCAACGCGGCCTTCAACTGCGCGAACAACGATAACGCGAACGCGTGCAACGAGAAGCCGGGCGGCCTCTGCGAGACGAGCAGTGGCCGCTGCAAGTACCCGGATATGACCTGCGGCGAAGACGGCTACAGGTACGGCAGCCTCGCCGGTGGCAGCTCCAACACGTGCGTCGGAGGAGATTCGACAGGCGGCCCCGATAGCGGCATCGGCGTCGGCAACGGTGACATCGACAGCGGAACGCCTGTAGACCCGCCTGTTTGCTATGGCGACGGCTCCCTTGTCGGGAAAATCTGCTTCGCCGCGGCACCAAACCAACCTCTACCGATTGACACTGTTACGACCATCGATACCGGGAGTTCTCCCATGTGCGCCACACCTATATCGGGCGGTACCGGCTACTGCGTGGTGCTAGCGACGAACATTGTCATGACTTCGACTTTGCGGGGTACTGGCGCCAAGCCGCTAGTTCTGATCGCCAGCGACTCCATCACTTCCACGGGAAATGCCTTAATCGATGTAAGCAGTAAGCGCAGCGGCGCAACTGAACTCGGCGCTGGATATGATCCCGCGAGTTGCAAGACATCGGCGGGTGTCGCCCCTACCAATTCTGGTGGGGGAGCAGGAGGCAGTTTCACTGGATTGGGCGGGGTGGGCGGAGATAACACTGGTCAGAACAAAGGTGCAGGCGGCACTCCCGGCGACCCGGCAACCACGCCGATTACAGAACTACGAGGGGGATGCCCCGGCCAGAGCGGTCAAGGCTCAGCAAATACTGGTGGTCACGGAGGTGGGGCCGTGTTCCTGATCGCCGGTACCAAGATCGGACTCGATGGAGAGATTAATGCTGGCGGTGAGGGTGGACTGGGAGGAACTCTGGGCAACGGCGGCGGTGGTGGCGGCGGTGCCGGAGGAATGATTGGGTTCTTCGCACCGACGATCATGGCCACCAACGCGATCATCGCGAATGGTGGTGGCGGTGGCGAAGGAGGAGGGATAGCGAAAGGCGACGACGGTGACGATGTTACCGGCACCGATCCATCCTCGGGAGGTAGTGGAGTCAACGGGACTGGTGGAGACGGAGGGGCCGGTGCGGCTGGATCAGCAGCCGGCCCAGGGGCCGCTGGGAAATCAGGCAGCAGTACTGGTGGTGGCGGCGGGGGGGGGGCTGGTCTTATCAAAGCTCCGATGGGCGCGAATCTCGGTACGAGCGTTTCGCCAACTGCAACTCCCTGACTACTCCCGAATTCACGTTGATCTACATCCTACGCCGAACTTGAATAATAGGATGTGATCCTCGCCTTCATACTCGAAGGCACAATCGCTGTTGGGCATCTGATATACTCATCCCCTGTATTAGCCCAACGTGAGAAATAGCTCCATCATGGTGTAACGCACCGATTGGTGATAGCTCAATAATATGCGGATCTGGGTATGGTTGTTTGGACTTATGGTATGTGCGACCGTTATCGTTGGTTGCGGATATCCAGCGCTCCAGCGTATCAGTAGTGGTAGTGGTGGCAGTGATGATGACGGTGGCGGTGACAGTGACGGTGGCATCGACAGCGGCACGCCTGTAGACACGAGGGTTTGCTACGGCGAAGGCGCGGTCATCGGAAAGATCTGCTTCGCAGCAGCACCGACCCAGCCGATCACAATATCGGATACGACTACCCTCGATACAAGCAACTCAACGATGTGCATGGCTACGATATCGGGTGGCGACAACTACTGTGTTGTGGCGGCGACCACCATTACCATCAACGCAACCTTGCGAGCAACTGGTCCGAAGCCGCTGGTCCTCATTGCCAGCGATTCGATCACTGAATCGACCGATGGTCTGATCGATGTCAGAAGTCATCGTGGAGCGGCTACCGAGTTGGGTGCGGGTCACGATCCCGTGACCTGTGCGTCCGCCGCAGATACCGCACCGGCAGCGGCAGGTGGCGGCGCTGGCGGTAACTTCATAGGTAAGGGCGGGCCTGGTGGTACTGGCAATGGGGGAGCTGGGGGTACACGCGGTGCACCGGGAATGGATCCGACCACTGAGCTTCGAGGTGGCTGCGCCGGACAAGACGGCGCTGGAAACGCAGGAAGTGGTGGTCATGGTGGTGGTGCTGTGTTCTTTGTTGCTGGAACGAAGATCGATCTCCACGGGCCAATTTTGGCGGGAGGCGAAGGAGGGCTTGGAGGACCCAAGGCACCCAATCAAGGCGGAGGTGGAGGTGCTGGTACTGGTGGTATGATTGGATTTAGCGCTCCCACGATCACTGCGACGTATACCATCAATGCCAATGGTGGTGGCGGTGGCGAAGGCGGTAGTGACAATGCTGCAGGCGCCCCCGGTAATCCCGGCGATGATGCGACCGGTGATACACCTGCCCATGGCGGTAAGAGCGGCACCGCGACCGGCGGTGATGGCGGTGATGGATCTATCGGCACCACCAATGACGGAGTCAAAGGAAACAACGGCACCGGTAACGCTGGTGGTGGCGGCGGTGGCGGTGGCGCCGGTCTGATAAAGGCACCTGTTACTGCAAACCTTGGAACGAGCGTGTCGCCGGTTGCGACGCCCTGATTGATTCGAGTCGAAGACGGCGGGGCAAGCTTATGTGTACGCGGCGCCGAGACCAGGACGCCGTAAGCTGGTCGCTGTGCTGGTGGTAGCAGCACGACGGCGACTGCGTAGTGCGACGGTGACTGCGTCGCTACGCGGTGTGGCTGCGCAGGAAGGAGAGGGCGCGGTCCCAGGCGAGCTTGGCGGCGTCGGGGTTGTAGACCTCGGGGCGGCGGTCGTTGCAGAAGGCGTGCTGGGCGTCGTAGGTGTGGAGCTCCATGGGAACGGTGACCGCGGCCTTGATCGCCGAGGCGCCGGCGACGGTGGCCCATTCGTCGTGCTGGGCGAAGTGGGCCTGGACCGGGGCGTCGATCTTGGACCAGTCGAGGTCGCCGGGCAGGCCGTAGAACGGGACAACGGCAGCGAGGCCGCGGATGTTGACGGCGGAGGCGAAGGCGAGGGCGCCTCCGAGGCAGTAGCCGGTGACGCCGACCTTGCCGTTGGAGCGCGCGCGGACGAAGTCGACCGCGCCGGCGATCTCCTGGACGGCCTTGCCGAAGTCGAGCTCCTTCATCATGCGGCCGGCCTCGTCGGCGTCCTTGGCGACGACGCCGTGGTAGAGGTCGGGGATCACGACGGCAAAGCCGGCGTCGGCGTAGCGCTGGCCGACGGACTGGATCTGGTCGTTGATGCCCCACCACTCCTGCAGCACGACCACCGCCGGCGGCTTGGCGGCGCCGTCCGGCGCGATCAGGACGCCGCTCGCTTCACCTGCGCTCGATGGGAACGTGACCCGCTGCGTGTTCGTCATGTGCCGCTTATACTGCGCGCCATGTCCGGACCGAAAGGTGCGAGAGGCCGACGATTCGAGGGCGCGCTCGATCCGGTCGCCGCCGCGTTGAATGCATCGATCGAGTTCGACCGGCGGCTGCTGCCGCACGACGTGGCGGGGTCGATCGCGCACGCCGAGATGCTGGCCCGCCAGGGCCTGATCAGCGCCGAGGACGCGGCGGCGATCGCAGCGGGGCTGCGCCGCGTGGCAAGCCGGCTGGCGTCGGGCGAGCTGGCGTGGGACGAGGCGCTCGAGGACGTGCACATGAACGTCGAGGCCCGGCTGATCGACGACATCGGCGACGCCGGACGCCGGCTGCACACGGCGCGCAGCCGCAACGACCAAGTTGCAACTGATTTGCGTCTGTACGCCCGCGCCGCCGCGAGCCGGCTGATCGGGCTCGTCGACGAGCTGCGCCGTGCGCTGGTGACCCAGGCCCGCGCGCACCTCGACACGCTGATGCCGGGCTACACCCACCTGCAACGCGCGCAGCCGGTGCGGCTCGCACATCACCTGCTGGCCTACGAGGCGATGCTCGAGCGCGACCGCGGCCGGATCGGCGACGCCGCCCGGCGCGGCGACCTCAGCCCGCTCGGTTCGGGCGCGCTCGCCGGCACGACCTTGCCGATCGACCGCGCGCAGGTCGCCACCGCGCTCGGCTTCCACGGCGTCACCCGCAACTCGCTCGACGCGGTCGGCGACCGCGACTTCGCGATCGAGCTGGTCGCCGCGATCGCGCTCGCCCAGGTCCACCTGTCGCGGCTCGGCGAGGAGCTGGTGCTGTGGACATCGTCGGAGTTCGGGTTCGCGCGGATCGGCGAGGCCTACTGCTCGGGGTCGAGCCTGATGCCGCAGAAGATGAACCCCGACCTCGCGGAGCTGCTGCGCGGCAAGGTCGGCCGCACGATCGGCGACTGGGTGACCCTCGTGACGGTCGTCAAGGGCCTGCCGCTCGCCTACAACAAGGATCTGCAGGAGACCCAGGAGCCGCTCTACGACGCGGTCGAGACCCTCGAGGCCTGCCTCGCGGTCGCGCGCGGCATGATCGACAGCCTGACGTTCGACACCGCCCGCCTGCGCGCCGCGATCGACGAGGGCCACCTGGTCGCCACCGAGCTCGCCGACTACCTCGTCACCCGCGGCGTCGCGTTCCGCGAGGCCCACGACATCGCCGGCCACCTGGTCCGGCTCGCCACCGAGCGCCACGTCGAGCTGCGCGGCCTCTCGCTCGACGACCTGCGCGCCGTCCACCCCGCGTTCGCCGCCGACGTGTTCGACTGGCTCGACCCGACCCGCGCCGTCGACCGCCGCGACCTGCCCGGCGGCCCCGCTCGCAACCGCGTGCTTGCCGAGCTCGACCGCCTCACCGCCGAGCTGGGCATCAATGCATGAGAACGTCAACGCGCAGCGGAGCGACGCGGGCTGGGTTTCGAGCGAGATAGCTTCCACAGGTTGATCATCGAGGGCAGGCCGCTCCGAGTGTTAGGTATGGAGTGACGTTCTCTCGTCGGTGGTCCGCTATCTCCGAGCGAGGGGCCCAGACCCGCGGTAGCGCAGCGCAGCGTGTCCGCGTTCTCCCATAGCGCTCGCGGCCGAAGAGAACGATCGGATCCGCGCCGCGCTTGCGGTACAAACCGCACCACGATGACGTCCGATCCGTTCCAGTATCGAGGCGACGAGCTGTACTGCGAAGACGTACCGCTGGCGCGGATCGCCGCCGAGGTCGGGACCCCGGTCTACGTGTACAGCCGCGGCGAGCTCGAGCGCGCCTATCGCACGTTCGACGCCGCCCTCGACGGCATCCCGCACCGCGTGTGTTATGCGGTCAAGGCCAACTCCAGCCTCGGCATCCTGCACGTGCTCGTCGGGCTCGGCGCCAGCGCCGATATCGTGTCGATCGGCGAGCTGATCCGCTGGCGCAAGGCCGGCGGCGATCCCGCCAAGGTCGTGTTCTCCGGCGTCGGCAAGACCGAGGCCGAGCTGCGCGCCGCGCTCGACGCCGGGATCGGCACGTTCAACATCGAGAGCGCCGAGGAGCTCGACGTGCTCCACCGCGTCGCCCGCACCGCCGGTAAGTCCGCGCGGATCGCGCTGCGCGTCAACCCCGACGTCGATCCGCAGACCCACCCGTATATCTCGACCGGCCTCAAGCAGAACAAGTTCGGCGTCGGCATGGCCGAGGCCCGCGGCCTGCTCGGCCGCGCCGCCAAGCTCGGCGGGCTCGAGGTCGTCGGCGTCGATTGCCACATCGGCTCGCAGCTGACCAAGACCTCGCCGTTCACCGACGCGATCGCCCGGCTGGTCGCGCTGATCCACGAGCTCGCGTCCGACGGCATCAAGATCGAGCACATCGACGTCGGCGGCGGGCTCGGCATCGACTACGGCAAGGGCGAGGCGGTGCCGCCGTCACCCGCCGAGTACGGCGCCGCGGTGTCCGACGCGCTCGCGCCGCTGACCGCGCTCGGCGTGACGCTGTACACCGAACCCGGCCGCGTGATCGTCGGCCGCGCGGGTGCGCTCGTGACCCGCGTGCTGTACCGCAAGCGCAACGAGGCCAAGCACTTCACGATCGTCGACGCCGCGATGAACGATCTGATGCGCCCGGCGCTGTACGGCTCGTTCCACCCGATGAAGCCGGTCGTGCGCCCCGATCGCCCCGCGATCGCGACCGACGTCGTCGGGCCGATCTGCGAGACCGGCGACTTCTTCGCGCGCGACCGCGAGCTGCCCGAGCTCGCCCAGGGCGAGCTGCTATGGATCGGCGCCGCCGGCGCGTACGGTGCAGCGATGGCCTCGAACTACAACACCCGGCCGCGGCCCGCCGAGGTCCTGGTCAACGGCGATCGCTACGCCGTGATCCGCGACCGCGAGACCTACGATCAGATGCTCGCCGGCGAGCGCATTGAATAGCGCCCCGAGCCCGGCGAGCGCACCGAGGGCCCCGAGCCCGGCGAGCGCATCGGATCGCGAACATCAGGCGTTCCCCGAGCAGGCAAATCGCCGCGGTGCGTCGGATCGCGCACACCGCGGGCGATCGGCGCTGGTGTCGCGCCGGGCCCGGCGGTAGCCTCACCGACGGTGAAGAGCTTCGCGATCGCGCTCGGGTTGCTCGCCGCGTGCAGCGGCGGCGGCGATGACGACGACCTCCAGCAGGGCGGCAGCCTGACCGTCAACGACCGCACGCAGGCGGCGTTCACGCACCCGGTGCCGAACCTGACCAAGCAGCAGCAGGAGACGTTCGCGGTCGGCCGCGGCCCGTTCGACTTCCACTGGATCGCGCCGCAGCTCGGCCCGCTGTTCAACAACGACTCGTGCTTCGGTTGCCACGCCAGCAACGGCCGCGGCATGTCGCAGATCGGCAACGGCGCGGCGGTGTCGCAGGCGCTGATCCGGGTCAGCCTCGTCGACGGCACGCCCGACGACCCGGGCGGCGACGTCCCGGTGCCCGGGTTCGGCCTGCAGCTGCAGGATCACGCGACGGTCGGCGGCCCCGAGGTCATCGTGACCCAGGACTGGGTCGAGCACGCCGAGCTGTACGGCGACGGCACCACCGAGATGCTGCGCGCGCCGATGATCACCGCGATCACCCCCGACGGCATGCCGCTGTCGGCCGACGTCCGCACGTCGTACCGCCAGGCGCCGCCGCTGATCGGCCTGGGCCTGCTCGAGGCGGTGCCCGAGGCCCAGATCGCCGCGCTCGCCGATCCCGACGACGCCGACGGCGATGGGATCTCGGGCCGCATGAACATGGTCTGGGACACCACGCTGCAGCAGACCGTGCTCGGCCGGTTCGGCCACAAGGCGAGCGAGCCGACCTTGCGCCAGCAGGTCGCCGGCGCGTTCGCCAACGACATGGGGCTGTCGAACAAGCTGTTTCCGGAGACCGACGGCACCCGCGACGTCAGCGACGACCAGTTCGAGCAGGTCGTGCTGTTCACGTCGGTGCTCGCGGTCCCGGCCGCCATGCCGCAGAACGCGGCGGCCCAGCACGGCAAGCAGCTGTTCACCGATTTTGGCTGTGCCTCTTGTCACGTGCCAACCCTGGTCACCGGCGACGGCGGCGACATCCCACAGCTGGCACACCAGACGATCCACCCGTACACCGACCTGCTGCTGCACGATGTCGGCGATCTGCTCACCGACGCGCGCCGCGACTTCCTCGCCGACGGTGTCGAGTGGCGGACCCCGCCGCTGTGGGGGATCGGCCTGGCCCAGATCGTCACGGACGGCGTGACGTTTTTGCACGACGGCCGGGCCCGTACGCTGCCCGAGGCCATCCTGTGGCACGGCGGGGAGGCGATGCCGGCCGAGCAGGCGTTCCGCAATGCCGCCAAGCAAGACCGCGACGCGCTGATCGGCTTTCTCCAGACACTGTAGAATCGCTACGTGGTGGAAGACCACGATAGCGAGCGACTGACCGACGTCGTCGATGCCGTGGGCGGCGACGACGATCCGATCGGCATGCGCGTGGGGCGTGGCACCGAGATCGGCGGCTACGTCATCGACGGCGAGCTCGGCCACGGCGGCATGGGCGTGGTGTACAGCGCGACCCACCCGGTGATCGGCAAGCGGGCGGCGATCAAGATCCTGCGGCCCGACGTGTCGCGCTCGCCGGTGTCGGTCGAGCGGTTCATCCAGGAGGCGCGCGCGGTCAACCAGATCGGTCACCCGAACATCGTCGATATCTTCGCGTACGGCGCGCTGCCCGACGGCCGCGCGTACCACGTGATGGACCTGTTGTCCGGCGAGGCGCTGCGCCGGCGGCTCAAGCGCGGCGTGCTGCACCCGAGCGAGGCGGCGTCGGTGATCGACGAGATCGCGCAGGCGCTCAACGCGGCGCACGACCACGGGTTCGTCCACCGCGACCTCAAGCCCGACAACGTGTTCCTCGTCCACCACGAAGGCCGGTGGCCCGAGGTCAAGCTGCTCGATTTCGGGCTCGCCAAGCTGATGCCGGAGCACGGCGTGGCGGCGTTCACCACCAAGGCCGGCGTGATGCTCGGGACGCCGGAGTACATGTCGCCCGAACAGGCGCGCGGCACCGGCGTGGACTACCGCACCGACATCTACGCGCTCGGCATCGTGATGTTCGAGGTCCTCGCCGGCTGCCGGCCGTTCGAGCCGATCGCCGATTCGCTCGCGACGCTGATGCAGCACGCCGACGAGCCGCCGACGTCGCTCGGCGACGTGGTGCCCGGGCTGCCCGACGAGATGGTGCAGCTGGTCGCCGCGATGCTCGCCAAGACCCCCGAGGCGCGGCCGTCGCTCGCCGCGGTGCGCACGGTGATCAAGCGGCTGCGCACGACCCAGCTGCCGACCCGCTCGGTCGCCGGGCTCGCGGTGTCGTCGCTGAGCCAGTTCGCGGCGGATGCGCCGTCGCTGGGCTCGAGGCCGGGTTCGGGCGCGATCTCGGGGCTGACCGCGTCGCGGGTCGGCGCCGAGGCCCGGCTGCCCGGCGATCCGCGGCCGCGGACCGACTCGCAGGTCCCGGTGACCGTCGACGGCCACGCGCCGCGCGACGGCCGGATCTCGCAGCCGGTCAAGACCACCGCGGGCGTCGGCCTCGACGCCGCGCGCTCGGCGTCGGCCTCGAACCCCAACATGCAGCCGTTCACCGCCCCGCCCGGCCCCAGTGGTCAGCCCAGTCAGCCCGGCGCGCTGTCGGGGACGCTGCGCGGCTCGGCCGTGGGCGTGCAGCCGGTGCCGCCGTCTCCGGCGATGATCGCGCGCGCCCAGGCCCATCCGCCGTCGAACCCGCCGGGCTCGTATCCGCCCGGGGCGCTGGCGCCGATCCTGCCCGGCTCGCCCGGGGCGCCGGCGTCGAACCCGCCCGGCCCGTCCAGGCCGTCGAACCCGGAGCTCGCGCGCCCGCGCACGCCGTCGAACCCGCCGGGGTCGTATCCCGGCAGCGGCACGTTGCGGGGCTCGCCGCCCGGCTCGCCGAGCGCACCGCTGCCGATCGGGGTGTCGCACGCCGGCCTGCGCCCGTCGTCGCAGAGCATGCCGGTGACCACGCTCGGGGTCGGCCCGGTCAAGCCACCCGGCAAGCCCGCGAAGTCGCGCGGCGGTCGCGGATGGCTGGTGTTTGCCGTGTTGCTCGTCCTCGCGGCCGGCGTCGCGGTGGCGATCGCGCTGGTGCCGTGACCGTCGCATCCTGGTCGGAGAGCCGGTCGGCACCCCAGGACGGTGTCGCGCCCGGCCCGACCGCGATCTGATCGGGCGCACGCGAGCGATCTGCGTATAGTGGGAGGCGATGGAGACCCGGTCCAGCGCCTGCCCGCTCGATTGCCCCGACCTGTGCGGCCTGACGGTCACCGTCGATGGCGGCCGCGTGATCGAGGTCAACGGCGACCGGCGCGGCCCGCTGACCGACGGCTTCATCTGCGGCAAGGTCCGCAAGATCGCCGATCACCTGTACGGCGAGGATCGGCTGACCACGCCGCTGGTGCAGACCGGCCCCAAGGGCAGCGGCCGGTGGACCGCGATCAGCTGGGACGACGCGCTCGACCGGATCGCGCACCGGCTCACCGAGATCCGCGGCCGAGCCGGCGGCGAGGCGATCCTGCCCTATCACTACGGCGGCTCGAACGGCTGGATCACCGAGGGCGGGCTCGCGGACCGGCTGTTCCGCCGGCTCGGCGCGTCGAACCTCGACCGCACGTTCTGCGCCGCGGCGACCACCGCGGCCGTGCGCGGGCTGTACGGCGCGATGCCCGGGACGGCGCTCGAGGACTACGCGCACGCGAAGCTGATCGTGCTGTGGGGCGTCAACCCGTCGGCGACCAGCATCCACCTGGTGCCGGTGATCGAGCGCGCCCGCGAGGCCGGCGCCAAGCTCGTGGTGTTCGATCCGCGCAAGACGCCGCTCGCCCGGCGCGCCGATCTCCACCTGCCGCTGCGGCCCGGCACCGACCTGCCGGTCGCGCTGGCGATGATCCACGCGCTGTTCGAGCGCGGCCACGCCGATCGCGGGTTCCTCGCCGCCCACGCCGCCGAGGTCGACGCGCTCTCCGCGCGCGCCGCGCGGTGGTCGATCGCGGATGCCGCACGCGAGGCCGAGATCGATCCGGCGCTGCTCGATCAGGCGGTCGAGCTCTACGCCCAGGCCGCGCCCGCGGTGATCCGGGTCGGCTGGGGCCTCGAGCGCAACCGCAACGGCGGCAGCGCGGCGGCGGCGATCATGGCGCTGCCCGCGGTCGCCGGCAAGCTCGGCGTGCGCGGCGGCGGGTTCACGATGTCCAACGGCGACGCGCGGTGGACCGCGTCGGGCGCGGCCGGGGTCGCCGAGCCGGCCACCGACCGGCGCACGATCAACATGAGCGAGCTGGCGGGCGCGCTGCGCACCGTGCGCGACCCGAAGATCGAGTGCCTGTTCGTTTACAACTGCAATCCGGTTGCAACCGCGCCCGACCAGCGCGGCGTGATCGAGCAGCTGGCGCGCGACGATCTGTTCGTCGTGGTCCACGACCAGGTGATGACCGACACCGCGCGGCTCGCCGACCTCGTGCTGCCGGCGACCGCGTTCCTCGAGCACCGCGAGATCCGCCGCGGCTACGGCACGATGCGGATGTTCGACAGCCCGGCGGTCGCGACCCCGCCCGGCGAGGCGCGCAGCAACACCCAGCTGTTCGGCGCGCTGCTCGAGCGGCTCGGCCTGGTCCGCCCCGGCGACCCGATGACCGACGAGGCGATCGCCGCCGCGATCTTCGCCGCGAGCCCCCACGGCCCCGCGCTGCGCGCCCAGCTCGACGCCGATCGGATCGCGACGCCGCCGGACGGCCCGCGGCTGATCCCGTTCGCCGACGCGTTCCCCGGCACGCCCGATCAGAAGATCCACCTGGTGCCCGAGGCGCTCGACCGCGAGGCCCCGTACGGGCTGTACACCTACCAGCCCGATCCGCGGACCGACGCGTATCCGCTCGCGCTGATCTCGCCCGCGCTCGCGACCCAGATCAGCTCGACGTTCGGCCAGCTGCGCAAGGCGCCGGCCCAGCTCGAGCTATCGCCGGGCGACGCCGCCGCCCGCGACATCGCCACCGGCGACCGGGTCCGGGTGTGGAACGCGCTCGGCGAGGTCGAGTGCGTCGCCAAGGTCGCCGGCGAGGTCCGCGACGGGGTCTGCGTGCTCGCCAAGGGCTACTGGCGCCGCCACACCGCCAACGGCTTCACCGCCAACGCGCTGATCCCGGCAGACCTCGCCGACCTCGGCGGCCAGGCGGCGTACAACGACGCGCGGGTCCAGGTCGCCAAGGCGGCCTACCAGCGCGTGGCCAGGCCGTAGACCGGGGTCGCGCTGCCGTCGCGCGCCGTCGCCGTGGTGATCGACGGCGCGACCGGGATCTTGGGGTCGTCGAGGTTGCGGGTCACGATGCCGGCGCCGATCAGGCCGATCGCCATCCCGCCGAGCGCGAAGTTCGCGAGGTGCTCCTGCGACCGAGCGTCGATCGTCGCGCTCGAGCCCGCCGACGCGCTCTGCGGGTACACCAGGCTCTCGGCCGCCAGGCCGCCGATGATGCCGATCAGCCCGCCGACATCGATCAGCGCCGCGTGGGTCCGCGAGATCGAGTAGTTGCGCTCGAGCAGCAGGCCGCCGATCGTGCCCATGCCGAGCCCGCTCAGCACCAGGCCGCCGCCGACCACGTGGCCCGGATCGAACGACGCCGCGAACAGCCCGCCCGCGACCGAGCCCCAGATCACGCCGCTGTTGATCAGCGCCGCGTCGCCGGTATTGATGTGGGTGCGGCCGCCGACGAGGTAGCCCGCGGTGCCCGCGATCACCACGCTCGCGCCGATCAGCGGCTCCAGCACGTCCTGGCGCCGCGTGAACAAGAGGCCCGCGCCGGCGCCGAGCACGCCGCCGCCGAGGCTCGAGGTGATCGTCAGGTTGCTGGTGCCGAGCGGGAGATCGTCGGGCAGGAACAGGATGCTGCCGACCAGCCCCGCCACGCCACCCGCCACGCTGCCCGCGCCGGTCAGCCCGGTGCTCTGGAACGCATAGAGCAGCGACGCCGTGGCGCCGGCGCCCACGATCGTCGAGTACACGATCGCCTGGCGGCGGCCGGTCTGGCGCTGCGCCGGCAGCTCGACCTGCACGTGCTTGACCTGGTTGGCGAGGATCTCGACGTCGCGCTTGTCGGTGACCCGGCCCTGGGCTTCGGTGGTCACGGCGTAGGTGTTGCGGTCGAGCTCGACGTCGATGTGGCCGATCCCGACCAGGCGATCGCCGAGGAAGATCCGGGCGTCGGGCGGCGAGACCTGCATCGCGAGCCGGCCCTTGAGCGCCACCAGCGGCACGAAGTACGTGTACGGCTTGCCGATCCGGACCTCGAGCACCTGGTGGTGCGGCGCGTAGCCGTCGAGCTCGGTCACCATGTCGTAGTGGCCGCCGAGCACCTCGATCGTGTCGCCCGAGTGCGCGCGCGCCGCGACCCCGTCGGGGTTCGAGATCGTGATCTGGGCGCCGGGCGGCGACGACTCGACGTAGACCTTGGCGCGCAGCTTCTTCAGGACCTCGACCCGGCGCGCGACGTTGGCCTTGTCCTGCTGCGGGTCGGTCGCGCAGTCGGTGGTGCGCCTGGCGTTCGCCGGGACCTCGCGGACGTAGCGCTCGAGGTAGCCGACCGCCTTCTCGTAGTCGAGGTTGCGCTCGTAGGCCTGGCCGATGTCCTTGAGCAGCGAGTAGAAGCTCGGCACCAGGCAGTAGCTGTAGACCAGCTCGCGCACCGCGCCCTCGTAGTCGCCCTGGACGTACAAGGTCTCGCCGCGCTCGTAGTGCTCCGAGCCTTGCTTGAAGATCTCGTCCTTGGTCAGATCGATCTGCTTGCAGTCGTCGATCTCGAGCAGCGGGCCGGTCGCCGGAGCCGGCACGGAGGCCGAGACCGAGGCCGAGACCGAACCCGAACCCGAGCCCGAGCCCGGCGCCGGCTGTGCGTGGGCCCGACCGGGCCGCGCGGCGGCGCTCCCGGCCATGGCCACGGCGACGGCCATGGCCACTCTCACGACGACCTGCACGCGCGAGGTCACGGCTGCTTGAACGGATTGCCGCCGAGCTCGCCGCCGGTCTTGTTCGGCTTGTCGCCGGACCCCGCGGCGTCGCCCGGCTTGGCCGTGCCCGGCGGTGGCGGCGGCCGCGGCGCGGTGTGCATCGGCGTCGCGCCCTTGGGCGTCTTCTTCAGCTTGATCGTATAGACCCGGTCCTTGTTGACGTAGGTGTTGAACGTGAGCGACTTGTCGTCGTAGTCCGCCAGCGACGCGACGACCTCGGTGAAGTGATCGTGGACCACGAGCTTGACGGTCACCGGTGCCGGGCCCTTGTCGAGGCCGTCGACCTGGACGTCGGCGCCCTCGGGCACGGTGTGGATCACGACCTCGATCGTCTCGGCCTCGGGCGCGGGCGCGGGCGCAACATCGGCCTCGGGCGGCGCGACCACCGCGGCATCGACCGGCACCACCGGCGCCCCGCCGTGGCCGCGGCGCTCCTCGCGGCGCTCCTTGACGACCTCGCTGCCGCCGAACAGCATCACCACCGTGGTCACCACCGCGGCGATCACCACCGCGATCAGCGCGACCCAGACCGCGATCTTGAGCGGGCTCTTGGCCCGCCGCCGCGGCGGCTTCTTGCGCGGCCCGGTGATCCGCGCCCGCTCGGTCGACCGCGCCGGGTCCTCGAGCAGCGCGGTGACGTCGGCGAGCAGCTCGACCGCGCTGGCGTAGCGCTCGCCGCGATCCTTGGCCATCGCGCGCAGGATGATCGCCTCGAGCTCCTCGGACAGATCCGGGCGCAGCTCGCGCGGCGGCCGCGGATCCTCGTTGAGCACCTGCGAGATCACGCTGAGGTAGTTGCCGCCGGTGAACGGCACCCGGCCGGTCGCCGCCTCGTACATGATCACGCCGAGCGCGTAGACATCGACCCGGGCGTCGAGCTCGTCGTCGCCCCGCGCCTGCTCCGGCGACATGTACAGCGGCGTGCCGAGCACCATGCCGGTCTGGGTCAGCCGGGGCTGGTCCTCGGCCTCGTCGCTCGCGCGCAGCGACTTCGAGATCCCGAAGTCGACGACCTTGACGAAGTCCTGGTCCTTGCGGCGGAGCAGGAACAGGTTCTCGGGCTTGATGTCGCGGTGGACGATGCCCTTGGCATGCGCGGCGACCAGCGCCGACGCCGCCTGCGACGCGATCCGCAGGATCCGCTGCTCGGGCAGCCGGGTCTCGCGCGCGAGGCACTCGGCGAGCGACTCGCCGTCGAGGTACTCCATCACCACGAACGTCCGGCCGTCGTCGGTCGAGCCGAAGTCGTTGAAGTCGATGATGTGCTCGTTCTGGCACGACGACGCGAGCCGGGCCTCCTGGACCAGGCGCTGCACGATCGACTCGCGGCGCGCGTACTTCTCGAGCAGGACCTTGACCGCGATCCGCTTGCCGATCTTGGTGTCGGTCGCCTCGTAGACCGCGCCCATCCCGCCCTGGCCGACCTGGCGGGTCACCAGGTAGCGCTCCGACAGCGTGGTCCCGAGCAGATCGGCCTCCCCGCCGGCGCGCCGCGGCCCGGATTCGCCCGGCTCGGCCTGGGTCTCGGCCGAGCTGATGCTCGGCTTGGCGGTCGCCACGGCCACGGCGGTGTCGTTCGAGCCGAGCACCGTGGAGTCGGTGTCATCGCTCGACCGGATCACGAGCCGCTGCGGGGTGTCGGCTGCCGGCCGCCCCGCCTGGCTCCCCGACTCTGGCTTGCCGCCCGAACCTGTAGACATTGCTGTCTTACTCGATCCTAGGGGGGCGAGGGCCCCGAGTCAAACGGCACCGGCAGGGTCCGGGCTCCGGCAAGTTCTTGGTTGCCCACATCTACCTCCTACGACTCTCACGGCCGGGCCTACGCTGCCTGATGAATCACGCAGACCTGACGCGCGCCCGGGCCGCTTGATTTACCGATGGTGGCGGGCTATGAGGCCGCAACCAAAGGAGTCTCTCGTGGCGAATCACAAAGTGGCGGATCTGAAGCTTGCCGACGCGGGTCGGCTGCGCATCGACTGGGCGGAAACCCGTATGCCCGTGCTGATGGCGCTGCGCGAGAAGGGCATCAAGGACAAGCCGCTCGCCGGGATGAAGGTCGCGGGCTGCCTGCATGTCACCAAGGAGACCGCGGTGCTGATCCGGACGATCATCGCCGCCGGCGCCGAGGTCAGCTGGTCGGGCTGCAACCCGCTGTCGACCAACGACGAGGTCGCGGCCGCGCTCGCCGCCGACGGCGTGTCGATCTACGCCTGGCACGGGCTGTCGACCGATGAGTTCTACTGGTGCATCGAGCGCACGCTCGACTTCAAGCCGACCCTGACGCTCGACGACGGCGCCGACCTGATCTTCACCGTGCACAACAAGCACAAGGATCTGGTCGCCGGCATCATCGGCGGCACCGAGGAGACCACGACCGGCGTCCACCGCCTGCGCTCGATGGCCAATGACGGCAAGCTGCTGTACCCGGTGTTCGCGGTCAACGACAGCGAGACCAAGTGGGACTTCGACAACGTGTACGGCACCGGCCAGTCGTCGCTCGACGGCGTGCTGCGCGCGACGTCGATCCTGATCGCCGGCAAGACCGTGGTCACCGGCGGCTACGGCCACTGCGGCCGCGGCGTCGCCGAGCGCGCCCGGGGCCTGGGCGCGAGCGTGGTCGCGACCGAGATCAAGCCGACCCAGGCGCTCAAGGCGATCCTCGAGGGCCACCGCGTGATGCCGATGGACGACGCCGCCAAGATCGGCGACATCTTCATCACCGCGACCGGCATGAAGGACGTGCTGGTCGGCCGCCACTTCGACGTCATGAAGGACGGCGCCGTGGTGTGCAACACCGGCCACTACGACTGCGAGATCAACCTCCACGAGCTCGAGGTCCGGTCCAAGGGCCGCCGCACGGTCCGCCCGAACTGCGAGGAGTACACCCTCAAGGACGGCCGCCGGATCTACGTCCTGGCGCAGGGCCGGCTCGTCAACCTCGCGGCCGCCGAGGGCCACCCGAGCGAGGTGATGGACATGTCGTTCGCCAACCAGTACCTCGCGCTGTGCCGGCTCGCCAAGGACGGCAAGACGCTCGACAAGAAGGTCTACGAGCTGCCCAAGGAGCTCGACCAGGAGATCGCCGGCATCAAGCTGATGGCGATGGGCATCGGGCTCGACAAGCTCACCCCCGAGCAGATCGCGTACGCGAGCGACTACTCGGCCGGCACCTAGCCAGGCGGCGCCGAGCGCCAGGCGGACCCTGTCCGCGCTGGCTTCCGGGCGGCGCCCGGCACACCGTATCGGCGACGCTTCAGCCCGGCGTCGCCGACGTCGCCAGGCATACCGTATCGGCGACGCACATGCCGGTGCCCCCGGTGCCCGTGGAGTGATCGCAGACCTCGCTCTGGCAGTCGGTGTTCGCCGAGCAGGTCGTGCCGTCGGCCTTGGGCAGCACGCAGGTGCCCATCGCCTGGATGTCGGGCACGTCGCAGAACGCGCCCGCGCCGGCGCACAGCTGCGACCGGCTGCACGCCGCGCCGAGCGCGAGGCCCGCGCCGCAGTGCTTGGTCGCGTCGCAGGTATAGAGCTGCGAGCAGTCCGCGCTCGACGCACAGGCGTCGCCGACGAGCCCGACCTTGACGCAGGTCTTGCTCGCGGTGCTGCACGTGGTGCCGAAGTCGCGGCACGCGCCGGTGCACGACTCGCCGGGCCCGGGCAGCGTGCCGCACGTGCCGGCGGGCAGACAGTCGAACCCGTAGTTGCACTCGTCGCTCGACTCGCAGCTGTCGCCGGACTGCTTGAGCGGCATGCACGTGGTCGCGACCTCATCGCAGTACGAGGTTGCGTCGCACAGCCCGCTGTCGCACGCCTCGCCGGCCTTGGCGAACGCCGGCGCCGCATCACCGATGCACGTGCCCTTGCAGCACGCCATGCTGCACGCCGGCACGTCGCAGACCTGCGAGATGCACTCGACGTCCTGCGCGCACGCCGCGCCGTCGTGCACCGTGCCGATCGCGATCCCCAGGCACGCCTCGGGGATCACGCGGTTGGACTGGCTGGTCAGATCGCAGTCGCGGGCGCCGAGCGCGTCGGTGCACGCCTGCGCGGCCACGCCGTCGAACGTGGCGACCTTGCCGTCGAACGCGGCGCGCTCGCTCGCGCCGACGCTGAAGTCGAGCCCGAGGTGGCCGGTGCGGCAGGTGTCGAGGTCCTTCGACTCGCCGCACTTGACCAGGTAATTGCAGAACGCATCGCGCAGGTGATCCGGATAGTCGTCGATCGACACCGAGCCCCCGCCCCCACCGCACGCCACACACCCGAGGAGCACCGCCAGGATGAGCTTGTTCATCGCCCACGAGGTCACCACGTGCGGCGCCGCGATCGCAAGCGCAACCGGTTCAGTCGTCGCGGCTCGACCGGTTGCGCTTGATCTCGGCGTGGTGGCGCTTGTCGGCGACCCGGCGGCGCTTGACCCCGCGCGACAGCTTGGTCGGCTTGCGCGGCTTGGGCCGATCGAGCGCGGTGCGGACGACCACCGCGAGCTTCTCGGTCGCGTCGTCGCGGTTCTTGCCCTGATCGCGGGTCAGGCTCGACGTGATGATCAGCGTGCCGTCACCGGTCAGCCGGTTGCGCAGCCGCGCGAGCAGCCACGCCCGCTCGTCGTCGCCCAGCGCGCCGAGCACGCTCGACGTCGCCGGGTTCCACCGCAGCTCGACCTTGCTCGAGACCTTGTTGACGTTCTGCCCGCCCGGACCGCCGGACCGCGAGAACGCAAACGCCAGCTCGGCGCCGGGGATGACGATCCGGGGCGTGACGATGATGTCGTCGGGCACGGCCTGCTGCTCCCGGTCCTGGGCGCCTGCGTCGCGCGGGGCCTTAGCTCTGCGGTGCGTCGTCGCGCTTGCGGCGGCGCTTGGCCGGGCTCTTGCTCGCCTCGTCGTAGACCCGCATCTCGGTCTCGGCGGTGGTCTGCACCGCCTCGAGGTACAGCGAGGTCAGCCCGAGGTGATCGCCGCGCAGCGCCTCGTAATAGCGCTGGCGATCGATCGAGTGCACGATCGCGATCGGGTACCCGCCCTCCTGCAGCAGGAGGTTCGACGCGATCCGGATCGTGCGGCCGCTCTCCTTGGCCCATGGGAAGATCGCCATGAACCGCGAGTGCAGCGTGGCGACCTTCTCGATCACGTGCAGGTCCTTGGTCGCCGGCTCCTCGATCCACTCGCCGAGCTTGCGCATCGACGGCAGGATCTTCTCGGGCGGCGCGATGTCGTGATAGTAGAGCCGGTGGAGGGGGTTCTCCTTGCGGAACGGCAGCCCCTTGACCTTCTCCTCGGGCGCGAGGATCGAGTAGATCTCGCGGACCGTATCGAGCTTGAACGGCTTCTTCTTGTTCGCGGCCTGCTCCGCGGCGAAGTTGCACGCATCATCGAACCGCCGGATCTCCTCGTAGGACGGGATGAGCGACGGGTCGCTGATGATGCTCGGATCGACCGCGGCTTTGATCTCGCTGTACGAGAGCACTTCGCCCTCGAGCGCTGCGTCGTGGTGGATCAGCGAGATCCGAAGCCGGTTGTTGAATTCAGTGCGCGCGACAGGATTCGCGGTCGCAACGCGTGCACGCCACGCGGTTACGATGCGCTCGACCTCGCTGAAGCGAGCGTCGATATCCTCGGTTTCTTTGTACCTGAGCACGTGTTATCCTGTCGGATCGATTAGGCAATCGATAGGCAATCGAATGGTGGAGTCTACGAGACGCCATCCGGATCGTCAAGGAAATGTGGGCGTCTGCCTACACCTAATTGCACACGGATTGCGCCGGGATCGCAAGATTTCTGCAACCTTGCGTTCTCCCACATGATAGCAACCCGGCGGTGGCGACGTTCGCGCATGCATCGGTGCTCGCGGCCGAGGTGATCTCCCACCTAGCTCCGCGAGATCACGGCACTTATGTCGATGGCACCCTGGGCGGCGCCGGCCACGGTTCGCTGATCCTGGGGGCCGCTCCCGGGGTGACTTTGATCGGGATCGATCGCGATCCCGCGGCGCTCACCGCCAGCCGGGCCACGCTCGCCCCGTTCGGCGACCGCGCGATCACGGTCCACGGCGATTACGATCAGCTGCCCGGGATCCTCGCAGCCCGAGGGATCTCGCACGTCGACGGGATCCTGCTCGACCTCGGCGTGTCGTCACCGCAGCTCGACGTCGCCGAGCGCGGATTCTCGTTCAGCCGCCCGGGGCCGCTCGACATGCGCATGGACCCGTCGCAGGGCCCGACCGCGCTCGACCTGATCCGCGAGACCTCCGCGGCGGAGCTCGCCGATCTGATCTTCACGCTCGGCGAGGAGCGCCACTCGAAGAAGATCGCGCGGCTGATCAAGGACGCGCTCGACGCCGGCCGGCTGCACACGACGACCGAGCTCGCGGCGGTGGTGGCGCAAGCGATCCCGGCCTTCGAGCAGCGCAAGTCGAGGATCCACCCCGCCACCCGCACGTTCCAGGCGCTCCGCATCGCGGTGAACCGCGAGCTCGATCAGCTCGAGCGCTTCCTCGCCGACTTCCCCGCCATGCTCGCGCCCGGCGGGCGCTGCGCCATCATCAGCTTTCACTCGCTCGAAGATCGCCTGGTCAAGAACCGGTTCCGCGATCTGGCCTGGACCTCCTCGCTACCACCTCAGCTCGCCGAGCGCGCCGGCGAACGCGTGGCCGCGGTCTGCGAGCTGATCACGCGCAAGGCGGTGGTCGCCGGCGATGACGAGATCGCGGCGAATCCACGCGCACGCTCCGCTCGGCTCCGGGTCTGCGAGCGCACCTCGGCCCCGATCCTCCCCTCGGGCAACCCGCACCCCGAGCGCGCCGCGCGCTGAGCGTGGACCTGCGCACGTGTGCAGGGCTGACAAAAAATTGCGTCGGTGAGGGCGGCGGCGTGTAGTGACCGGACGCTCATGATGTCGCCTGGGGATGTGTACCGGATCTTCCAGCGGGAGGATGGCGACGCGCCGTCGGTCCGCACGGTGGTGATCGCGCTGGTCACCGCGGCCGCGCTGGTCACCGCGATCGGGGTGGTGCGGGTGACCCGGCAGCATGAGGTTCTACGGCTCGGGTTCGAGCTGTCGCGCGCCAGCGACCTGACCAGCCGGCTGCACGAGACCGAGCGCCAGCTGGAGCTGGAGCTGGCCACGCTCGAGGCGCCTGACCGGATCCGGAAGTTGGCGCTGCAGCTGGGGATGACGCCGGTCTCGCCCGACCGGATCCGCGTGCTCCACGATCATGTGCGCGCGGCGGTCGCGGGCCCCGAGCGGATGCCATGACCAAGCGCCTGCCGCGGGTGCGGCCGATGACCCCCGGGATCCCGCACGCCGCGCGGCTGCGGGCGTACCTCGCCGGGGCGGTGATCACCGCGGGGCTGTGCGGCGTGGCGTGGCGCGCGTGGGCGCTGCAGATCGACGAGGGCGATCATTATCGGGCGCTCGCGACCCGGCAGCACGAGCTCACCGTCGGGATCCCGGCGCCGCGCGGCGACATCATCGACGCCCACGGCCGGCCGCTCGCGGTCAGCGCCGCCGCCGACTCGATCTGGGCCAACCCACACGAGATCCGCGACGTCACCGACACCGCCGACAAGCTCGCGAAGCTGCTGGGTAGCGACGCCGTGACGCTCGAGGCCAAGCTCGGCGGCGACCACCGGTTCGTGTGGATCGATCGCCACGTCGCCCCCGAGGTCGCGCGCGCGGTCAAGGACGCCAGGCTGCCCGGGATCGCCGTCGACAAGGAGCCGCGCCGGTGGTACCCGACGCGCGCGGTCGGCGGCACGGTGATCGGCAAGAGCGACATCGACGGCAACGGGATCGATGGCATCGAGCTGTCGATGAACGGCCAGCTGGTGGGGCATCGCGGCGCCGGCCAGGCGCTGCGCGACGTCCACGGCAA
The DNA here is from genome assembly GCA_036271215.1 of Kofleriaceae bacterium. Taxonomy (GTDB): domain Bacteria; phylum Myxococcota_A; class Polyangia; order Haliangiales; family Haliangiaceae; genus JABFXX01. The sequence continues at coordinate 22,099 of DATBBB010000508.1, forward strand.
GAAGATGTTCGCCGACGGCCTCGAGCAGCCGCAGCCGGGCGCCACGGTGCAGCTGTCGCTCGATGGCAGCATCCAGGCGCTGGCGGAGACCGCGATCGAGGACGCGGTGCGCAGCCACAAGGCCAAGAGCGGCGCCGTGGTCGCGATCGAGATCGGCACCGGCCGCGTGGTCGCGATGGCGAGCGCGCCGGCGCACGATCCGAACGGCAACGAGAACCGCGCCAGCTCGCGCAACCGCGTGGTCGCCGACAGCTACGAGGCCGGCTCGGTGATGAAAGTCTTCAGCATCGCGGCCGCGCTCGACGACGGGCTGATCGCGCCCGACACCGAGCTCGACCTCGGCGGCGGCCACTTCAAGGTCGGCCCCAAGACGATCACCGACGTCGATCACGATCTGTACCTGACCGTCGCCGGCATCATCAAGCGATCGTCCAACGTCGGCGCGGCGAAGATCGCGCTGCGGTTCGGCGCCGACAAGCTGTACGCCGCGCTCAAGCGGTTCGGGTTCGGCAAGCGGACCGGGATCGAGCTGCCCGGCGAGCAGGCCGGCGTGTTGCGCGATGGCGCGAAGTGGCGCGACATCGAGCTCGCGACGATCTCGTTCGGCTACGGGCTGACCGTGACGCCGCTGCAGATCGCCGCCGCGCTCGCCGCGTTCGGCGATCACGGCGTCTACCACGAGCCGCGGATCGTCGACCGCGTGGTCGATCCGGACGGGACGTTGCTGTACGAGGCCCAGCCGGCGAGCCGGACGATCGTGTCGGACCGCACCGCGGCGCAGATCCGCACGATGCTGGCCGGCGTGTTCGAGGGCGGCAAGCTGAACGGCACGGCGTCCAAGGTCGTGGTGCCGGGGTTCCGCTGCGGCGGCAAGACCGGCACCGCGTACAAGTACGATCCGGCGCTCAAGGGCTACTCGCCCGATCATTACCTCTCGACGTTCGCCGGGCTCGCGCCGATCGATCACCCGCGGCTCGCGATCGTGGTCGTGGTCGACGATCCGACCGATGGCGATCACTTCGGCGCCAAGGTCGCCGGGCCGGTGTTCGCGCAGATCGCGAGCGAGGCGCTGCGCTACCTCGGCGTGCCGGGGACGCCCGACGTCTGCCCGCCGCCGGTGCCGGGCGCGCGGCCGAGCATCGAGCCCAAGACCTGCCTGCCGGGGCCGGTCGCGACCGCCGCGCCCAGGCCGGCACCGGTGGCCGGCGCGGCCGCCGCGGGGGGCGCCGCCGACAAGGCCGCGGTGCCGGGCGCGGTTGCGATGCCGGGCGCGGTTGCGATGCCGGCCGGGGTCCCGATCGTCACGGACGTCGAGGCGATCGACACGCCGGGCGATCGATCGCAGATCGCGATCCCCGACTTCCGCGGCATGGGCATGGCGCGGGCAGTGGCCGCGGCGCGCGACGCGCACCTGGCGATCGAGGTCGCCGGCACCGGCCGCGTGATCGGCCAGGACCCCGCGCCGGGGCTGCACGCGATCTCCACGATCTCTCCACATGCGAGCGCGGCCGGCGCGCCGCGCGTGACGCTGCGATTCTCCGACGGAAATTCCCCGGTTTCGCGGCCGGCGGCCGGCGCGCCCTGAAGCTTGCCTCGCTGCACGAAATCGGTGAGTCTGCGCGTTCGATCGCCATGAAGCTCGGGACTCTCATCGCTCCACTGATCGGTTCGGCGCGCGCGCGCGTCGCCGGCGACGCCGGTGTACCCGACGTCGAGATCCGCGCGGTGCGCAGCGACTCGCGGGCGATCGAGCCGGGCGATGTGTACGTCGCGGTGCGCGGGCTGCGCGCGGACGGCCACGCGTTCGTCGCCGCGGCGATCGAGCGCGGCGCGGTGGCGGTGGTGGTCGAGCGCGAGGTCGGGCACGAGGTCGAGCGGGCCGGAGCCCGGGTCCCGCAGGTGATCGTCCCCGACGGCGCGGTGGCGCTCGGCGTGTTGATCGGCCGCTCGCTCGGTGACCCGGCGCATGCGATGACCCTGATCGGCATCACCGGCACCAACGGCAAGACCACCACGACCTACCTGGTCGAGGCGATGCTCGCCGCGGCGGGCGTGCGGCCCGGCGTGATCGGCACCGTCGAGTACCGCTGGCACGATGCGGCCGGCGCGCGGATCACGCACGGCGCGCCGTTCACCACGCCGACGCCGCAGGTGTTGCACGAGACCCTCGCGGCGATGCGCGCCGACGGCGTGACCCACGTCGTGATGGAGGTGTCGTCGGCGGCGCTGGCGATGCAGCGGCTCGCCGGCGTGGCGTTCGACGTCGCCGCGTTCTCGAACCTGACCCAGGACCACCTCGACGTCCACGGCTCGATGGCGGCGTACCGCGACGCCAAGCGGCTGCTGTTCTCGCATCACCTGCGCGGCGCCGAGCGCTCGAGCGAGCTCGCCGAGCGACCGCGCGCGGGCAGCGAACGAGCCTCGCGCGCGCCCGGCATCGCGGTCGTCAACCTCGACGATCCGGCGGCCACCGAGATGACGCGCGGCGCACCCGGCCGCGTGCTGCGGGTCTCGAGCCTGGGCGCCGACGCGGAGGTCCGGGTCACCGCGCAGCAGTCCACGGTGCGCGGCATCACCGCCGAGCTCGCCACACCACGCGGCCCGCTGGCGATCGAGGCCCGGCCGCTGATCGGCCACTACAACGTCGCGAACCTCGCGCTCGCGGTCGGCATCGCCGAGGCGCTCGAGCTACCGCACGCCGCGATCGTGCGCGGCATGGCGACCTTGCCCGGCGTGCCCGGCCGGGTCGAGCGGGTGGCCAACGCCGCCGACCTCGACATCTTTGTCGATTACGCCCACACGCCGGACGCGCTGCACAACGTGCTGTCGGCGCTGCGCCCGCTGACCCGGCGCCGGCTGATCTGCGTGTTCGGCTGCGGCGGCGATCGCGATCCGGGCAAGCGGCCGCAGATGGGCGCCGAGGTCGCCGCGCTCGCCGATCTCGGGATCGTCACCAGCGATAACCCGCGCACCGAGGACCCGCGCGCGATCATCGATCAGATCCTCGGCGGCATCCCGCGGCCGTTCGCGGTCGACGCCGACCGGGGGCGCGCGATCCGCGCCGCGATCGGCGAGGCCGTCCCCGGCGACATCGTCGTGATCGCCGGCAAGGGCCACGAGGACTACCAGGTCATCGGGACCACCAAGCACCACTTCGATGACCGCGAGCACGCCGCCGCCGCGGTCGTCGAGCGCGAGACCCGTACGCTCGGCGAGCTGCGCCGGGATGCCAGCGCGGCGCACGGCGCCGGCCCCACGACTGGCGGCCGGGACGTCGCGATCCATCGCGTCGTGATCGACAGCCGGATCGCGGCGCCCGGTGACCTCTACGTCGCGGTGCGCGGCGAGGTCCACGACGGCCATGCGTTCGTCGCCGCGGCGGTCGCGGCAGGCGCCGCCGCCGTGATGATCGAGCGCGAGGTGAATGTCGCCGTGCCGGCGATCACCATCGAGGATTGCCGGCTCGCGCTCGGCCGGCTCGCCCACGCCCACCGCCGGCGCTGGCCCGGCACGCTGATCGCGGTCACCGGATCGGCCGGCAAGACCACGACCAAGGAGCTGACCCGCGCGGCGCTCGCGCTCGCCGGCCCGACCCACGCCGCCGACGGCTCGCTCAACAACGAGACCGGCGTGCCGCTGACCGTGCTCGGCCTGCGCGGGCGCCACCGCTACGGCGTGCTCGAGATGGGCATGCGCGGCGCCGGGCAGATCGAGTACCTGACCCGGATCGCCGAGCCCGACGTCGCGGTCGTGGTCAACGCCGGCAGCGCGCACATCGAGCTGCTCGGATCGACCGACGCGATCGCCGCCGCCAAGGCCGAGATCTGGCTCGGCCTGCGCGCCGGCGGCACGATCGTCCGGCCGGCGGACGACGACCGCCTCGCCGGCCACGCCCGCCGCCACCAGCCCACCGTGCGCCACCTGACGTTCGGCGACGCCGGCAGCGGCGCCGACGTCGCGCTCCACGGCTACGCGCCGACCGCCGCCGGGAGCCGGCTGGTGATCGAGATCCTCGGCGCGCGCCACTCGCTCGCGCTCGGCCTGGTCGGCAAGCACGCCGCGATCGATGCGTGCGCCGCGATCGCCGCCGCGGTCGCCGCCGGCGCCGACGTCGCGCTCGCGCTGCGCGGCCTCGCCCACGCCCGGCCGCCCGCGCTGCGCGGCGAGCTGGTCGACGTCGCGGGCCGCACCGTGATCGTCGACTGCTACAACGCCAACCCGGCGTCGATGGCCGCGGCGCTGCGCGCGCTCGCCGAGCGGACCGGCGCGGTCGACAGCGCCGGCGGTAGTAACGCGGCAGCGCTCGCGGTGGTCGGCGACATGCTCGAGCTCGGCGACCACGCGGTCGGTGCGCATCGCGAGATCGGCGCGCTGGCCCGGCAGCTCGGGATCGGCGTGATCGCGCTCGGCGCCCAGGCCGGCCACGTGGTCGACGCCGCCGGCCCCGGCGCCGAGACCGCCGAGACCCCCGCCGCGGCCGCCACCCGCGCGCTCGCGCGCTCGCGACCCGGCGACTGGATCCTGGTCAAGGCATCCCGCGGCATGCGCCTCGAGCGCGTCCTCGCGGCCATGACGGTGGAGCGCTAGATGTTATTTCATCTCCTGTACGGCGGGCTCGGCGATCGGATCGGCTGGCTGCGCGTGTTTCGCTACACGTCGACCCGGATCCTCGCCGCGGCGATCACGGCGCTGCTGCTGTCGTTCGTGATCGGCCCGTGGTTCATCGAGCAGCTCAAGTCGCGCCAGATCGGCGAGACCATCCGCAGCGACGGGCCCGCGACGCACAAGAAGAAGGCCGGCACGCCGACGATGGGCGGCTCGCTGATCCTGCTCTGCCTCTCGGTGTCGACGCTGCTGTGGTGCGACCTGCGCAACCAGTTCGTGTGGCTGGCGCTGACCGTCACGGTGGCGTTCGGCGTGATCGGGTTCGCCGACGACTACGTCAAGCTCGCCAAGCGCGACAAGCGCGGGGTCTCGGGCGTGCTGCGGATCGGGCTCGAGTTCGCGATCGCGGGCGCCGCGATGGCGTACCTCTACTACTCCAGGCTGATGCCCGACGACGTGCGGCTGCACGTCCAGCTGCCGTTCACCAACTTCTACGAGCAGGACCTGCTGCTGCCCGGCTGGCTGTACGCCGTGTTCGGCACCCTGGTCGTCGTCGGCACCGCCAACGCGGTCAACCTGACCGACGGGCTCGACGGGCTCGCGATCGGCCCCTCGATCATGAACGCCGGCACGTTCGTGATCTTCGCGTACATCGCCGGCGTGTCGACCACGATCCGCGACGCGGGCGGCCACGACGTCTCGATCGCGCAGTACCTCCACGTCGCGCACATCGTCGGCGTCGAGGAGGTCGCGGTGTTCGCCGCGGCGCTGTTCGGCGCCGGGGTCGGCTTCCTCTGGTACAACGCCTACCCGGCGCAGGTGTTCATGGGCGACGTCGGCGCGCTCGCGATCGGCGGCTCGATCGGCATGATGGCGGTGGTGACCAAGAACGAGATCGTGCTGCTGATCGTCGGCGGGCTGTTCGTGCTCGAGACCCTGTCGGTGATCATCCAGCGCGGCGCGTTCAAGATCACCAAGCGGCTGACCGGCACCGGCAAGCGGGTGTTCGCGATGGCGCCGATCCACCACCACTACGAGAAGAAGGGCTGGGACGAGCCGAAGATCATCGTGCGGTTCTGGCTGATCTCCCTGCTGTTTGCCCTGCTCGCGCTCGGCACCCTCAAGCTGCGATGACCATGCCCACCTCGCCCGTCGATCCACGCTCCGGCCCACGCCCCGACCTCCGCTCCGACCTCGGGCCCGAGCTCCGCGGCAAGACCGTCGTCGTCGTCGGCCTCGCGCTGACCGGGATCGCGGTCGCCAGGTTCTGCGCCCGGCGCGGCGCGCGCGTGATCGTCACCGATGGCAAGCCGGCCGACCAGCTCGGCGCGCAGATCGCGCAGCTCGACGGCGTGCCGGTGACCTGGCAGCTCGGCGGCCACGATCTCGCGACGTTCACGGCGGCCGATCTGGTCGTGATGTCGCCCGGCGTGCCGACCCTGCCGGAGATGGTCGCCGCCCGCGCCGCCGGCGTCGAGGTCATCGCCGAGATCGAGCTCGCCTACCGGTTCCTCGATCCGGCCGCGAGCCTGATCGCGATCACCGGCACCAACGGCAAATCGACCACGACCGCGCTGACCGGCGCGTTGTGCGCGGCGTCCGGCCGGCCGACGTTCTGCGGCGGCAACCTCGGCAACATGCCGCTGATCGACGCGGTCGATCACCCTGCGAACGTCCCGGGTGGGCTGATCGTCGCCGAGGTCGCCGCGTTCATGCTCGAGAACTGCACCACGTTCCGCGGCCGGGCGGGCGTCTTGACCAACGTCACCGAGGACCACCTCGACCGGTTCGGCACGATGGCGCGCTACGCCGAGATCAAGGGCCGGATCTGGGACTTCCAGCGGCCCGACGACCTCGCGATCGCCAACGCCGCCGATCCGTGGACGATGGCCGAGACCGCCGGGATCCCGTCGCGGTGCTACACGTTCGATTCGCGGCCCGGCGCCACCGCCGAGCGCGGGGCGGTTCTGTCCGCCGACCGGACCCAGATCGTGCTGCGCGGCCTGCCCGGCGGCCCCGCCGACGAGGCGTACCCGACCTCCGACCTCGTGATCGTCGGCAACCACAACCTCGAGAACGCGATGTGCGCCTACCTCGCGACCCGCGGCATCGGGCTTGCCGCCGACGCCGTCCGCGCCGGCGCGCGCGCTTACCGGCCGCTGCCGCACCGCATGGAGCTGGTCGGCGACAAGGCCAACATCTACTACTACGACGACTCCAAGGGCACCAACGTCGCCTCGGTCGCGGCGTCGGTCCGCGGCTTCCCGCGCCCGCTGGTGCTGATCGCCGGCGGCGTCGACAAGGGCGGGTCGTACGAGCCGATGCTCGAGGCGCTCGACGGTGTGTGCAAGGGCATCGTGCTGATCGGCGCCGCCGCGCCGCTGATCCGCGCTGCCGCCGCCGCGCACCGCGACCCCACCGGCGCGCCAGTCGGCTATCCGGTGCTCGACGCCAGCGACATGCACGACGCCGTCCGCCGCGCGACCGAGCTGTGCGGCCCCGGCGACGCGGTCGTGCTGTCCCCGGCGTGCGCCAGCTACGACATGTTCCAGAACTTCGGCCACCGCGGCCGGGTGTTCCGCGACGCGGTGACCGCCGTCGGGGCGACCCGGCTCGACCCGCCCGCTACTTGATCCGCCACCAGGTCTGGCCGTCGATCGCCGAGCGGCGCTGGCAGCCGTCCTCGACCTTGGTGAAGTGGATGCCGACCCTCGAGATCACGACGGTGTAGACCCCGGTCTGCTCGGCCGCGGAGTCGGTGCACGCGCCCTTGCTGTAGGTCAGGGTCAGCTTGTTGCCGTCGACCTTCCACTCGCCGATCGCGATCGGCGCTTCGCCATCGAGCTCGGCCTTGGTCTTGGCGAGCCTGACGCTGCCGTCGCCGCGGAACCGGATCGCGGTGGTGCCCTCGGGGGGATGGCGCTCGTATTCTCCGACGATCAGCTCGGTGTTGGGCGCCTTGAGCGGCACCGCCTGCGGCCCGGGGCCACAGCCGAGCGTGCTCAGCGAGACGATCCACGCGGCGATCCACGGGCTGCGCATCCGCGAACGATACCCCGAACGATACCCCGCGCGGGTCCCCGGGGAGCGCGCGCCGGCGCGCGGGTTGCGCCAGCGCGCTGAAAACTGGCGCCGCACCGGACCGCACCCGAGGATGGCCCCGAGGATGGCATCGATGGCAGTGCTGCATCGGATCGTTGCGTTGTGGACCGGGCGGGACGCAGCGATGTGGAAACGTGCGCGGCGCGCTCCGACCGAGCCCAATGTACGTGCCACCCGCCGCCCCGGCCACGCGGTCCGGCAGTGGCTGCGCGTTCATGCCGCGCGGCTCGGCCGCCGGCTACGCACCCTGCGCCGGCCGGGCACCGAGCCCGGGGCCGGCCTCGACCCGACCTTGCCGGCGACCGCGCAGATCGTCGCGATCCAGCACCCGAGCGCGACCCTGCCCGAGCGGCCCTACGACCTGGTGCTGCTGGTCGCCGTGCTCGGCCTGCTCGCGATCGGCACGATCGAGATCTACTCGGCGACCGCCGCCGACGGCCTGACCCGGTTCCACGACGCCGGCTACTTCCTCGAGCGCCAGGTCGGGTTCCTCGCGCTCGGCGGGTTCGCGATGTGGCTCGGCGCGCGGATCGACTACCGCCGGCTCAAGCAGTGGACCTACCCGATGCTGATCGGCTCGCTGGTGATGCTCGCGGCGACCCTGGTCACCCCGAGCCTCAACGGCGCCCGGCGCTGGATCCCGCTCGGCCCGCTGACGTTCCAGCCGGTCGAGGTCGCCAAGCTCGCGCTGGTGACCTACCTGTCGTACTCGCTCGGTCGCAAGGCCGACCGGGTCAAGACGTTCACCGTGGGCTTTGTCCCCCACCTCGTGGTGTGCGGCATGATGATGGTGGTGCTGCTCAAGCAGCCCGACCTCGGCTCGTCGGTCGTGCTCGGCGCCACCACGCTCGGCCTGCTGTTCATGGCCGGCGCCCGGATCTCGTACATCGTGCTCGCCGTGCTCGCGTCGGCGCCGGTCGCCTACCACATGGTCGTCGGCACCGCGTGGCGGCTGCAGCGCGTGCTCGCCTACTTCAACCCCGAGGCCTACGCCAACGGCGACGGCTACCAGTTCATGCAGGCGCGGCTCGCGATGGGCTCGGGCGGGCTCGGCGGCGCCGGGCTCGGCGGTGGCCACCAGACCCTCGGCTACACTCCCGAGGCCCACTCCGACTTCATCCTCGCACCGATCGGCGAGGAGCTGGGCTGGATCGGCGTGGCGCTCGTGCTCGGCCTGTTCGGCGTGCTGGTGTGGCGCGGCATCCGCGCGGCGCTCGGCGCACGGGATGTCTTCGGCGGCTACCTGGCGTTCGGCATCACGCTCCTGTTCGGCGTGCAGGCGCTGTTCAACGTTGGCGTCGTGCTCGGCATCGTGCCCAACAAGGGCATCACCCTGCCGCTGGTCAGCTGCGGCGGCTCGTCGCTGGTGATCACCATGTTCCTGATCGGCCTGGTGTTCAACGTCGGGCGCCGCCCCGAGCGCCGCCCCGCCGACGTCCCGGCGCGCGATCTTGCACGCAAGAAACGCATGCGCGTGCGCGTTGTCGTGGCATGAGCCTGCGTCTCCTCATCGCCGGAGGTGGGACCGGCGGCCACCTGTTCCCCGGGGTCGCGCTCGCCGAGGAGCTGCGCGCCCGCGCGCCCGACGCCGCGATCCGGTTCGTCGGCACCCGGCGCGGCATCGAGGCCCGCGTGCTGCCCGAGCTCGGCTGGGATCTCGACCTGATCGAGGTCTCCGGCCTCAAGACCGTGGGCGCGCTCGGCGCCATGCGCGGCCTGGCCCGGCTGCCGCGCGCCCTGCTCCAGGCCCGCCGCGTGGTCCACGCGTTCCGCCCCGACGCGGTGATCGGCGTCGGCGGCTACGCCTCGGGCCCGGTCGTGCTGATGGCGCGGCTCGCCGGCATCCCGACCGCGATCTGCGAGCAAAACTCGATCCCCGGGCTCACCAACAAGATCCTCGGCCGGGTCGTGCGCGGCGTGTTCGTCGCGTTCGACGGCACCCGCCCATTCTTCAAGCCGGCCAAGACCATCGTCAGCGGCAACCCCGTCCGCCGCGCCCTGCTCGACAAGCTGCTCGCCGCCGGCCCCGCTACCGCCGTGACGCCCACCTCCGCCAGTCCCGCTGCGGCCCCGAGCGATGGTCGGGTCCACGTCCTAGTCTCCGGCGGCTCGCTCGGCGCCGTCGCAGTCAATGACCTCGCCGCCGACGCCCTGATCAGCCTCGCCAAGGACCTACCGCTCTCGATCGTCCACCAGACCGGCGACAAGGGCCTCGACGCCACGGTCCAGCGCTACGCCGCCGCCGGCGTCGCCGCTGACGTCCGCCCATTCCTCACCGACATGGCCGGCGCTTACCACCAGGCTGACCTGATCATCGGCCGCGCTGGCGCCACCACCGTCGCCGAGCTCGCGATCACCGGCGTGCCGGCGGTCTTCATCCCCTACCCGTTCGCCGCCGACAACCACCAGGAGCTCAACGCCCGCGAGATGGCCGACGCCGGCGCCGCCCTGATGTTCAGGCAATCCGAGCTGACGGCCAGCAAGCTCGCCGACGCCCTCCGCCCACTGCTCACCGACCCCGCCCGCCGCGCCGCCATGGGCGCCAAGATGAAGTCGCTCGCTCGCCCCGCCGCCGCCGCCACCATCATCGACTGGTGCGAGGCCCAGGCCCGTCGCTGAAGCGACCCGCCAGGCCGATGGCGGGATCCTGCAGCTGCGCGTTCAGTACATGGGCCGCTGGCCAAGCTCTGCACAACGAGTGGGATTCGATCGAGAAGGTCGCCACCGGCAAGAAGCCGGTCACGCCCACGCTCGCGTTGCGCGTCGCCGGTTCGCGGGCATGCTGATGGACGAGCTACTCGCACCAGTGGGGCTGTCGCCGCGGGTCTGCCCGCATCGTGGCTACCCGCCGGATGATTCGTGGACGAGGAGAGGATGGTCGAGTAATTTCAGGCACCGGCCACGACGTCTCGATGGCGTTCTCCAGTGAGGAAAGTCAATAACTTAGATACCGTTTGAGAGGGTTCACCCTAACGCGTCGTCGGTGCGCCCAGGCGCGCTGTTCAATGTTACAAACTGTACGATAGCGTGCCGCGTCACTGAGTTTTCTAATTAAAACAGATATTTGACATCTACCAAAAGATTACTCCCGATGGCAAGGGTAACTGGAACCTGATGCGTAACCATTGATTTTAGTTGCTAAACATGTCAACATGTAAAGCATGAGCGTGGTCGCACTAGCAGGCGTAAGCCTTGCCGACCTCAGGGTGAAGGCGGAGGTCGCAAAGGAATCAGAGGCACTGAAGCGTATTGATGAAGCCATCGGTGCGCTGACCATTTTCTTGGCGTTGGCTACACGCTGGGACTCCGTAGGCGAGCCCGAGCGTGACCTTCTTCGTTACCTCGTAAAGCACCTTCGGGATGCGCGAGAACCCAGCGGGATCTCCTGGTGGCGTCGACAGGGTGCTGGGTTTCGATTTTGGAGACTGGCGAGTCGCCTGGGTCCCAAGGAAGCCCTGCGTCTAGCGGCCAAGGTAGTGAACCTATCCGA
>DATBBB010000509.1:0-12400 GCA_036271215.1 Kofleriaceae bacterium
AAAGTCGCGTCACTGGAAGCACATCTACGAGTGGTCCAACTATCGCTTGTGCTGCAGCCGGCTCAACGCGCGCAAGAGCGCCATCTCGACAGTGCTGGATCCGTTCCGTGTCGAACCCGGCTGGTTCCAGCTCGAGCTCGTCGGATTTCAGGTGCACCCTGATCGCACTCAGCCGAAGGCACTGCAGGCTCGGATCCAGCGGACGATAGACGATCTGGGGCTCAACGACTTTCGTCACGAGCGAGCGAGCGACGCCGAGCGCTACTGGAGCAAGGATGTCTCACTCCGCATCTTGCGGGAGGAGTCGCCGTTCGTGGCCGAAGAGCTGCGGCGTCAGGGACGTCTCAATCGCGGTGATCGCTGGCAGCCCGGCGCGCCACCAGCCGCATCACCAGCTGGTAGGTCACGACCAGCGGCACGGCGACGAGCAGCGTGATTCGCATCACCAGCAGCACCAGCGCGAGCACGACCAGCCGGCGGTCGATCGCCTGCGACGGCGTCAGGAGTCCCTGGCCGCCGGCGACGTGGAAGAACACCGCGCGCAGCACGGCGTAGCCGGCGAGCCAGGCCAGCAGCGAACGCACCGGCCGCAGCACACGGCCCGGCCGCGTGGCCCACAGCGCGCGCCAGCGCCGGCCGAGGTCGAAGCCGAGGCCGCCTGGGCCGCTCCCCGCGGTCACGGCGCCAGCTCCGGCCCCGAGGTCAATAGCGCGAGCAACAGCGCGTTGCCGATCGGCCCGCCGATCGCGAACCGCCGGCGCTCGCCATCGGCGACCGGCAGGCCGAACAGATCGACGGTGCGGTACAGCGCGCGAAACGTCTCCGCGTGGCCGAACGCGCGCATCGGGGCGAGCGCGAACCCGGTCGCCGACACCGACACGCCGAGCACCACCGGGCCGCTGTCGATGTCGCCCTGGCCACCGTGGCCGCCGTCGCGACCCGCGACGTACTCGCGGATCGCGCCGAACCCGAGGTGGATCGCGAGCTGGCGCTGCACGCCATCGGCCAGCTGCGCGGCGACGCTGCGGTCCGCGAACCCGGCGAAGTACGCCGCCAGCCCGGTGCCCGAGCCGCGCGGCGCGTCGTGCGGCGCACCGCTGCGCGCGTCCATGCGCTGGATCACCAGCCCGCTCGCGGCGTCGATCTGGACCGCGCGCACCCGCTCGGCCCAGTGGTGCAGCACCGCGTCGTGCGCGGCGTGCGTGACCCGGCCGTGCACCGCGATCGCCGCCGCGACCGCCGCGACGTCGGTCGGGTACGCCTCGTGCGGATAGGTCTCGATCAGCCCGGTCGGCGACGCGAGCAGCCGGCGCTCGTACGCCGCGATCAGCGCGTCGTGCGGGCGCGCCAGCTCGGCCGGGAACGCCGGATCGACGAGCCGCGCCATCCCGAGCGCGAGCGCCGCGTACGCCAGGTACGCGTGGCCGTGATCGCCGTCGAGGCTCGCCATCGCGTCCTCGCCATGCCACGCCTGGGTGCCGAACCCGCGCATCTCGGGCAGGAAGCTATGCGCCGCCGCGCGGGTCGCCACCGGCGCCAGCTCCGCGGCCCACGCCGGGTGCGCCAGGCACAGCTGGGCCAGCCCGAGCGCGACCATCTGGTGCGTGACCAGCGCCCACTCGCCGTCGAACCGGGTGCCGCCGCCGGCGCGCAGCGCGTCGTCCGACGCCTCGAACACCACCAGCTCGGTGGCCAGCGCGCGCTGGACCTCCGGATCGCCGTCGAGCCACGCGGTGGCGTCGCGCCCGCACCACCACGGTACCGCGAGCCGCGCGACGACCAGGCCGGCGACCAGCGCCGCCGCGCGCGAGCTCCACCTGCGTGCCCGGTGCGCGTCCACTGCCTCGAGCGTAACAGGTTCGCTGCGGACCCGATCTTCAGCAGCCGAGCACGCGGCTAGCGCGAGCTTGCGAGCGCGTCCGGGTCCGTATAGCCGAGCGTTTCGCGAGGCGATCGAGGCGACTAGCGCTCGGCCTCGGCGTCGGCGCCCTCGACGTCGAACAGCGCCGCCAGCTCGTCGGCCTTCTTGGCCGCATCGTTGCGGCCGAGCTCGATCAGCTGCATCGCGAACTCGCCGTCGAACAACAGGTACGATAGCAGGTCGCTCTCGTGGCGAGCCTCGCCCGAGGCGAGCCGCTGGATCAGCCGGCGCGCGACCAGGCCCGAGACCTTGACTCGCCCCGACGCCACGAACTCGGCGGCGAGCCGGCCGATGTCCTCGGATGGCCGGACGTGCACCGCCTGGATCCGGCGCAGCGGCGCGCCGCGCAGCCCGACCAGCGCGTGGTTCATCATGTCCTCGAACTTGTCGCCGAACGACGCCCGCCCGGCCTCGAGGATCAGGTTGATCCGCTGCATCCGCGCGAGGTCGTACTCGGTGTGATCGAGCAGCAGCGCGTTGAGCGCCTTGCCGGCGAGGAACAGCGGCCTGGGAAACGCCGCCGCGTGCTCGCGCTCGATCTCCTTGGACGGCGGCGCGACGTGGCGCAGCGAGACCAGCAGCATGCGGTCGGCGCCGAGCCGGATCGCCGGCGACATCGGCGTGTTCTGCCGCAGGCCGCCGTCGGTGTAGAAGTCCTCGCCGATCTTGACCGCCGGGAACAGCATCGGGATCGCCGCCGACGCCAGCACGTGGCGCGGCCCGATCCGCGCGGCGCGGTGGCGGACGAACGGATCGCGGCTCCACTCGCGCGGCACCGGATCGGCGCACGACAGGAACACCACGGTGTGGCCGGTACCCACGTGGGTCGCCGACACCGACATCGCGTGCAGCGCGCGCGATCGCAAGCTGCGCTCGATGCCGCGCCACGGGATGACGCGCACGACGAACTTCTCGAGCCCGCTGGTATCGAGCAGCCCGCCGTAGCGATAGCTGCCGGGCGCCGGCGGCGGCAGATCGCCGCCGAGCATCAGCCGCGCCGCGCGGATCATATCGGCCGGCCTCAGGCTGATCAGCTCCTCGATCCGGAGCGAGCGCCACGCCGCGACGATCTGGTCGGCCTGGGTCTCGGGCTCGGTCATCGTCGCCGCGAGGAACGCCGCGTTGATCGCGCCGACCGACGTCCCGGTCACGATGTCGATCGGCACGTGGCGACCGAGCCGCTTGGCCAGATCGGTGCGCAGGTAATGAATGATCCCGGCTTCGTACGCGCCGCGCGACCCACCGCCCGACAGCACGAAGCCGATCCGCGGCCGGCGCCGCAACCGGGGCTGCATATCAGGCGGAAGCACCAGGACAATTGTAGACGCAACCGGCGTGCTACGTCGTTGTCCACGCAGCATGAAGCGGGCCCTCGGCTTGATCCTGATCTCCACGGCGGCCGCGCACGCCGAGCCCGCCGTCGAATACGGCGCCGGCGCACCGCCCCGCGCGCTCCAGGCGATCCAGCCCGCCGGCTGCGACCTCGCCATCGACCTCCACGGCGCGGTCGCCACCGTCGAGACCCGCGAGCGGCTCATCAACACCGGCTCGATCGCGCTCGCCGTCCGCGAAGATCTCGCAATCCCCACCGGCGCCGTCCTGATCGGCGCCGCCATCGCCTCGCGCAACGCGGCCACCCCCAGCCCCAACAGCTCCGCCGGCTCCGCCGGCCCCACCGTAGCAGCCCTCCCCGTTCCCGCTGCATTCTCCACGACCACGATCACCGATGCCGACGCGCTCGGCCCCGACCCGCTGCTCGTCCAGGCCCTCCCCGACGGCTACCGCGCCACGCTCCAGCCGATCGAGCCCGGCCGTGAGGTCACCCTGATCACCCGCTACGCCGTCACCGCCGAGCTCACCGGCGGCGCCCTCCACCTCGCGCTGCCCGGCCACCCCGACGGCCCCGCCTGCCACGGCATCGTGCGCGCCACCCCCGGCCCCGGCGCGCGCGTCACCGCCATCCGCGCCGCCAACCTCGACGCCCCCCACGGCGCCTTCACCCTCGGCGCCGCGCCGCTCTCGATCGACGTCGCGCTCGACATCCCCGGCGCCACGCCGATCGCCTGGACCCAGACCGAGCGACTCGACGCCGAGTGGAGCGCGACCCTCATCACCGTGCTCGCCCCCGAGCGCCGCGCCCGCACCGGCGCCGCCCGCGCCCTGTTCGTGATCGACGGCTCGCGCAGCATGGAGCTCGTCGGCTCGCCCCGCGTCGTGCAGGTCATGCGCGCGATCGCCGCCGCCCTGCCCCCGACCACCGAGCTCGACGCCATCGTCTACGACCGCACCGCCGCCCGCGTCCTCGGCGAATTCCGCCCGTCGACCCCAGCCACCCTCGACGCCCTCGCCGCCGGCATCACCCACCACGCGGCCGGCAACGGCACCGACCTCGCCGCGGCGTTCGCCGTCGCCCACACCGCGCTCGCCGGCGCCCGCGGCCCGTCCCTGGTCATCGCCCTCACCGACGGCGTCCTCGGCGACACCGACGGCGCCGCCCTCACCCAGGCGCTCGACACCACCACCACCGCCGTCGACGTCCACGCCATCCTGCTCGACCCCGGCCACACCCGCAGCCCCAGCACCGACGCGCTCCGCGCCCCGATCCACCACTACGGTGGCACCCTCGTCGAGCTCGACACCGACGACCTCGACCACGCCCTCGCCAGCGTCGACGACTGGCTGCGCCCCGCCGCCCTCGAGCTCGCCCTGACCCGCTCCACCGGCAACCGCGGCGCCAGCGTCCCTCCTAGCACCAGCAGCTCCAACACCTCCAACACCTCCAACACCTCCAACACCTCCAACACCTCCAACACCTCCAACACCTCCAACACCTCCAACACCTCCAACACCTCCAACACCTCCAACACCTCCGGCACCTCCGGCACCTCCGGCACCTCCGGCACCTCCGGCACCTCCGGCTTCGCCATCCCCGGCGAGCTCCGCGCCGGCCGCGGCTTCACCCGGACCTACCTCCACCGCGAGCCCGCCTCCGGCCTCATCCTGACCGGCCACGACGAGGCCGTGTTCCGCGTCCCCGCCCGCCCGGCACCTGCCGCGCCGATCGCGGCCCTCGCCCTCGCCGCCGCGACTCCCGAGACCCTGACCGGCGACGACAACCCCAGCGCCGCAGCCCACCTGTCCGCCCAGCGGACACTCGACCACGCCCGCGCGGCCCACCCCTACGCCGATCCCGGTCACGCCTTCGCCGCCCTCGCGACCACCGGCAAGGTCGCGGCCAGCCGGCGCCAGATGGTTGCCGGCGGCGGCCCCTACGAGCGCACCGTCGCCCTCGCCGATCCGCCCGCTCCGTCAGCCCCACCGCCTACCGTCCCCGGCCCCGCGCCCTCGGCGATCGACAAGCTCACCCTCGAGCGCCTGTTCCGCGATCAACTGTCCCCGCGCGCCTACGCCTGCTACCAGCGCGCCCTCGGCACCTCGCCCCGGCTCGCCGGCACGGCGACCTTCGATCTTCACATCGGCCGCGGCGAGGTCTCCCAGGCACAGGTCTCGGGCCTCGGCGACGCGACGTTCGCAGCCTGCCTGCTCGACGCCGCCTACGCCCTCCAGCCACCGCTCCCCG
The DNA here is from genome assembly GCA_036271215.1 of Kofleriaceae bacterium. Lineage (GTDB taxonomy): Bacteria > Myxococcota_A > Polyangia > Haliangiales > Haliangiaceae > JABFXX01. The sequence goes on from DATBBB010000509.1 coordinate 5,502, forward strand.
ACTTCACGGTCAACGCCGACGATCAGACCATCGTCCACTACCCGCTGAGCTTCACCGTCCGCGACGACCACCCCCTGATCATGGCCGGCGACGCCGACTCCAGCTCCCCGCTCGACATCGACGCCATCCAGGGCGGCGTCCCCGCCCGACGCCGCCCGATCCACGTCGACGCCTCGACCCCGCTCGGCAACCTACCGCGCCACTGAGGCAACTCGCGCAAGAGGACGTCAACGCAGTGAGGCGAAACGCCGGCTGGGTTCCAGAACGCAGCCCATCATCCGGCGAGCACGTGCAAGAGGAGCACGTGCAAGAGGAGCACGTGCAAGAGGACGTCAACGCGCGGCGAAGCGAACGCGGGCTGGGTTTCGAGCGAGGTAGCTTCCACAGGTTGATCATCGAGGGCAGGCCGCTCCGAGTATTAGGCATGGAGTGACGTTCTCTCGCCGGCGGTCCGCTTTCACCCGAGCGAGGGGCCCAGACCCGCGTGCAGCGCAGCCAAGCGTGTCCGCGTTCTCCCATCACCTCGCGCAAGGCGTAACAGGCGACGCGCGCGGTGTGACAGGCGACAAGCAGCGACGCGCGCGGCGTGACAAGCGACAAGCCACCGCGCGAAGCGTGACAAGCCGCCGCGCCGCTCAGTGCGGCTTCTTCGCCGCCGCCGACTCGACCAGCTTGCGCTGATCCTTGGTCAAGAGGCTCCGCACGCGGACCCAGGCGAGGATCCGCGCCTTGCGAATCATGGCTTCCTTCTCGCTGATCTTGTCGATCTGGCTCGCGATCTCCGCCTCGCTCGCGTTGAGGTCCCCGAGCGACGCATGCAGCTGGGTCGACATCTCGTCGAGATCGCGCTTCGCCTGCGCGATCTGCTGATCCGCCGTCGCCCGCAGCTGCACCAGCTTCGCCTTCTGCTCCTGGTCCAGCGTGAGCCCCTTGAGGTCCGCGATCGCCGCCCGCATGTCCGCCGGATCGGCGCTCGCGTCCACGTCCGCGCCCGGCGGCATCGGCGCCGCGCCGCGCTCGTCGCCATCGTCGCCATCGCTGTCGGCCTCGTCGCTGTGATCGGCATCGCGGCGCGACGGCACCACGCGCGACGGCACGGCCGGCGCCACCGGAACCCCGGGGATCGCCGGGATCGCCGGGATGCTCAGGTTCTTCGTCAGGTCCTTGGCCAGATCCTTCCCGAACTTCTCGAAGCTCTTGCCGAACTGATCTCCGAACGGCGCCAGATCTTTATCGAGCCCTTCCATCTCGCGCTCGATCTCGTCCCCCATCCGCTCCAACTCGGGGCCGATCTGGTCGAGGTCGATCGACTTCAGCCGCCCGAGCTGACTGCGCAGCTTGCCCCGCACCGCCCGGACCCGGGCCTTGATCCTCATCCGCTCCGCCACCGGCAGATCCGGAATGTTGTCGAGGATGTCATCGACCCGCAGGAGTTGCTCCTGGACCAGCTCCTGGATCCCATCGATCTCGAGCTTGCCGTCGCGGATCTTCACCGCCATGCCGCGGTTGCGGGTGTGGCGGCCGTACGGCACCGGAGCGTCCGGTGGCGCGGGGGGAGCCGGCGGACCCGCCGGCCGGCCGTTGCCCCACGGATCCGCCTGCGCGACCCGCACCCCGGTCGCATGATCCGACGTCGCCGGCCAGTCGCCGAGCGAGCCATCGCGGCCGGCATCGGCATGGCCCAGGCCGCTCCCGAACAGGAAGCCACCGACGACCAGCGACGGCACGATCACGGACAGCACCAGACGGACGCGGTTCATGGCGTCACCCCTTCGATCAGCTTCTTGTAGGGCGTGAGCGGTTCGTCGATCTCCGACCAGCGCGCCGTCAGCCGGCTGTTGTGGTCGACATCGGCGAGCTGCGCCAGCGCCGCGAGCGCGTCGTCGTCCGAGGCCGCGGCCGGCTCGTTCACCTTGTCCGGCACCGGGTCCGGCTCGTGTGGCCGCGGCTGCGGCAGCCGCACCGTCGGCCGGGCCACCGGCGGCTCGTCGGGCGTGTGGGTCACCACGAACACCCCGAACGCCCCGCACGCCAGGGTCGCCGCCAGCCCGACCGCGAGCTTGCGCCGGCGGCGGACCGCGATCCGGTGCTGCGCCCCGATCGTCATCCGCGCCGTGAACCCGAGCCCCGGGTCGACCGCGTGGTGCGCCCGGCCCAGCTGGGCCGACGCCGCCACGAGCCCCTGGCAGCCCGCACACGCCGTCGCGTGCTCGGCCAGCTCGCCGAGCGCTTCGCCGAGCGCGATCCGCTCGGCAACTTGGTCACAGGTCGATCGCGTCATCGGTGTTCCTCCATCAGATCGCGCAGCCGGGCGAGCCCTCGCACCAGATGCGTCTTGACCGTCGCCACTTCCACGCCGATCAGCTCGGCGACCTGCGCGACCGGTAAGTCATGGCCGTAGCGCAGCACCAGGGCAGTACGCTGCTGCGGCGAGAGTTGTTCCAGCCGTCCCAGCATCGCGCCGAGCGCCTCGTGGCCCTCGAGCGCCGCGCGCGGCTCGATCCCGGCGGTCGCGTGCATCCGCTCGGCGATGTCGTCGGTCCCGGTGTCCGCGCTGACCGGCGCCGCGTCGGCGTCGCTGTCCTTGCCCGGCCACCACCCGAACAGCCGGCGCCGCAAGCGCCGCCGCCGCAGGGTACGCAGGCACATCGTCGTCACGATGCGCAGGAACCACGCGGGGGCCGCGGCCGGGTCACGCAGATCGGCGATCGACTCGCACGCGCGGGCAAGGGCTTCCTGCACCGCCTCTTCGGCTTCGGCGCGGTTGCCGAGCAGATCGAAGGCGATGCCGTAGCCCTTGCGCGCCGGTGCGGCGGCGAGCTCGCCGATCAGCCGGCTCCTTGCGTCTGCTCGTGGCCCCACTTCTAGGCGAGCTCCAGTAAGCATTTGTCCTCGAACCTGCACGCTATTTGAAGGAGCCGCGGGCCCCATCCGCGGTTGACACAAAGCTGCGGTGGCACCGGATCGCACCGCATTTCCAGCCGTTGCGCCGATGGTACAGGTATACCTCCCGGAGAATGTCTCGCGACCTCGAGCGCCCGCGCTGGAAGGGTCAACGGCCCTGGCTCGAGATGTGGTTCGGCGTCGTGCACGACGTCGGCCGGCGCCGCGCGCTGTGGGTCCGCCAGACCCTGTTCGTACCACCCAGCGGCGAGGGCCGCGCGACGATCTGGGCCGCCTGGTTCGACGCCGACGCCACCCCGGTCGCCCGGGCGGCCAAGCGATATACTCCGGTCGAGCAGGCCAAGGTCGGGACCGATCCCGAGCCACTGATCGAGATCGAGGATAGCTGGCTCGGGCGCGCCGGGGCCGCCGGTTCGGTCCCCGGCCTGGGCTGGGACGTCCGGTGGAGCGGCGGCGGCCCGGTGCACGGCGACGTGACGTCGTGGCTGCCCACGCCGACCCACGCCCATCCGATCCTGCACGACGCCGACGCGACCGGCGATGTCACCGTGGACGGCGAGCGGATCGCGATCACCGGCCGCGCGACCGCGATCCACCTGTGGGGCCGGCGCCGGATGCCGACCCTGCACTGGATCTACGCGCCGTGGATCGGCGATGGCTCGCTCGAGGTCCAGGCGATCTCGCTGAGCGACCGGTTCGCGATGGGCCTCGCCTCGCTGCGGCTCGACGAGCACCCCGGCACCGGCGCCGGCGCCGGCGCAGTACGGACGACCGAGAGCGGGCTGTTGAAGCGCCCGACGTCCCCGGCGTCCCCGACGTCCCCGAGGTCGTTGACCGGCAGCCCGGCGACCGCCGCGCACCCGGGCGGCCTCATCACCGCCACCGTGGCCGGCGCGCGCCGGCTGATCCACGCCCGCGCGTGGGCCGAGCCCGCCGCGATGATCGGCTACGCCTACCGCGACACCGACGACCGCGACCTGATGATCGCCCACAGCGACATCGGCTCGGCCCACCTCGAGGTCTATGGCCGCACCGCGCCCGGCGCGCCGTGGCGGCCGGTCGACGAGCGCCGGGTCACCGGCGGGGTCGCGGTCGAGATCCACCAGCGCGCACCGCTGCCCGAGGTCGACTACCTCGCGTGGGACGCCACCGAGCGCCCGGCCACGCCGCCACCTGCCACGCCCGCGCCGCGCCCCGATCAGGTCGCGTGGCCCGAGGTCACCGCGATCGTCGCGCTCGGCCTGACCTATGGCGACCACGCCCGCGAGACCGGCCAGAAGGTCGATCCCGGCGCGCCGCCGACCTCGTTCACCAAGCACATCCGCGCGTTCGCCCCCGGCGCCAGCTCCGCCGCCGTGCCCGACACCGCGGCCCTCTACGCCGCGCTCGATGGCGTCGAGCCCGGGCTCGGCGCCCAGCTCGCCGCGCGGATCCCGCTCGCCCCGGCGGTCATGGACTACGAGGGCGAGCTCGCGCTGGTCGCGCTCGGCCCGATCGACGCCGGCGCGCTCGCCGCCGGGGTCGCCCAGCCGTTCGGGCTCGCCGCGGCCAACGATCTGACCGCGCGGCTGTGCCAGGTGCTCGGCGAGACCACCGAACCTGCCGCTCGCGTGCTCGACTACTGGGCCTGTGCCAAGTCGTTCCCCGGGTTCCTGCCGCTCGCCCCGCAGGTCTGGGCGCCGGCCGGCGGCCTCACCGCGATCCCCGAGCTGACGATCGAGACCCGGGTCAACGGCGAGCTCCGCCAGCGGGCCTCGACCAAGATCCTGATCTACGCGCTGCCCGCGATCGTGGGCGCCGCCGCGGCGCACCTGGGCCGCCCGCTGGCCCGCGGCGACGTGATCTTGACCGGCACGCCGGCGGGCGTCGGGCTCCGGATGTCGCCGGTCACGCGCCGGGTCGCCGCGTTCGTGAAGGATCGGTTCCGCAAGGCCGAGCTGCTGGTCTCGAGCTTCGCGACCTCGACCGAGCTGCTCCGGCCCGGCGATCTGGTCGAGATCGATCTGGGCCTGGCCGGCCGGATCCGCACCCGGCTGACCGGCTGACCGCGCCGGCAACACCCGGGGCGTGATTCGTGAGAGCGTGCAGGCTAGGAAACGGACCCAAAGGATACTTCCATGAAGCGAACCATCTTGATGTCGATCCTCGCGATCGCCGCGTGTGGCGGCGGCAAGAAGTCGGAGTCCACGACGCCGAAAGATCCGGAGCCAGAGGCCGCGGCCGCCGAGAGCAAGCCGGCGCCCGATCCGGATCCCGCCCCCGCGCCGGAGGCCCCGGCACCGACCAAGTCGTGGCACGCGCAGGCCGAGCTCCAGCCGGTCAAGGGCGCCAAGATCAAGGGCACCACGGTGACGTTCTCGCAGGACGAGGGCGCCGAGGTCGTCGTCGGATCCAACGGCTGGTTCGACGGCATCAAGCCCGGCAAGTACCACCTCGTGGTCCATGATGGGGCCGATTGCGGGACCAACGCCGCCAAGGCCGGCAAGCCGATGGCGACCGCCGACATGCCGCTCAACGCCGCCAAGGGCCAGGACAGCGTCGACGTCGGCAAGGTCTCGACGATCCAGCTCAACGGCGACGGCGCGATCATCGGCCACACGCTGGTGCTGCACGCCGACGTCCGGGGCAAGCCCGGCAAACCGCTCGCCTGCGGCGCGATCGCCAACATCGGCGGCGATAGCTGAGCTTTGGCCGGGCGCGGCGCTAGGAGCTCGCCGCGTCGTCGCGCGGCCCCGGCGCCAGCTCGACGGTGAACCCGATGCGCGCGCCGCCGCCCGGGCGGTCGGTGATCCACGCGCCGCCGTTGTGGGCGACCGCGATCCGCGACACCAGCGCCAGGCCCAGGCCCAGGCCGCCGGCGCGCGACGGTACGAACGCGCGAAACGCATCGCCGCGGCGATCCGGCGGCAGGCCCGGGCCGGCGTCGTCGACCTCGATCGCGATCTGGCGCGCCCGGCGCTCGATCCGCACCGCGACCGCGCCGCCGCCGTGGACCCGGGCGTTGTCGAGCAGGTTGGCGACCGCGCGCCGGATCAGCGTCGGATCGACCGTGGCGCGGACATCGCCGATCGCCTCGATCGCCTCGGGCGCCACGCCGGCGCTGGTCGCGACATCGGTCACCAGCTCGCCGAGATCGATCGCGCGGCAGTCGAGGTTGCCGAACTCGAGCCGCGACGACGCGAGCAGCCGGCCGACCAGATCGTCGAGCACGAGGACCTCGCGCTCCAGCTCGCCGAGCGCCTTGCAGTCGCCGCCGCCGGCCGGGGTCGTCGTGATCCGCGCGGTCTCGATCAGCACGCGCATGTGGCCCAGCGGCGTGCGCAGCTCGTGCGACACCGCCGCGAGCAGCTGGCGCTGATCCTTCAGCTGCTGCTCGATGCGCTCGGCCATCTCGTTGATCGCCATCGCGAGCAGCCGGGTCTCGCCGCGGTGCTCGGCGACGTCGAGCCGGGTGTCGAGCTTGCCGTCGCCGATGTCCTGGGCGACCCGGATCACCATGATCAGCGGCCGGGTCAGCCGGAACGCGATCGCGCCCGACATCGCCGACAGCGAGAACACCGCGACCAGGCCATGCCACCAGTGCAGCATCGGCCAGAAGTACATGAACACAGCGCCGCTCATGAACGCGAACGCGAGCCAGATGAAGATCCGCTTGCGCATCCGGGCCTGCAGCCACCACGGGCCCCAGGCCCGCTTGCCCAGGTCCTTGGCCTTGCGCATCCGCATCCACATCTCGCGCTCTTCGTGCAGCTCGTGCCACCGCTTGTGGCGCTGGCTCCAGCGCTTGCGATGCTCGGCCCGGCGCTGCTCCCAGCGCTCGCGCTGCTCGGTCCGCCGGCGCCACGCCTGCTCGAACCGCGCCCAGTGCTTGTCCTGCTGGTGCTCCCAGCGCCGGTGCCACTGGCGCGCCTCGCGCTCGTGCTCGTCCGGCTCGTCCGGCTCGTCCGGCTCGTCCGGCTCGTCCGGCTCGTCCGGCTCGTCCGGCTCGTCCGGCT
>DATBBB010000510.1:0-6789 GCA_036271215.1 Kofleriaceae bacterium
TTGTCGACCTCCTGCTCGGTCAGCGCGCGCCACGCCTGCGGGACCTTGAGCTTCTGGCGCTTGGTCTTCTTGCCGAGCTGGCCGAACATGTCGCGCAGGCCCGACAGCGCGCTCTCGTCGATCCCGGGCTGGCCGCCGAGCACCGAGATCAGCGGGTTCGCGTCGTCGGTCAACTCGATCTCGACCTCGCGGTCGTCGAGCTTGCCGTCGCGCAGCATCTGGCGCAGCTTCTCGCGGGTGCTGTCGCCGCCGGATGACGATGATGACGATGATGACGATGCCGGCGACGCCGGCTCGCCGGGGCGATCGGTGAACGACCGGCCGGCCGGGCGCGGCAGCAGCAGATCGAGCACGCGCTCCTCGGCGGCGTCCCGGGCGCGCGCGCGGACCTTGCCGGCCTCCTCGTCGCGCACCAGCTTGACCGCGACCTCGACGAGATCGCGGACGATCGAGTCGACGTCGCGCCCGACGTAGCCGACCTCGGTGAACTTGCTGGCCTCGACCTTCAAGAACGGCGCGCGGGCGAGCCGCGCCAGCCGGCGGGCGATCTCGGTCTTGCCGACCCCGGTGGGGCCGATCATGATGATGTTCTTGGGCGCGATCTCGTCGCGCAGATCGCCCTCGACCTGCTGGCGGCGCCAGCGGTTGCGCATCGCGACCGCGACCGCGCGCTTGGCGTCGCGCTGGCCGACCACGTAGCGGTCGAGCTCCTCGACGATCCGGGCCGGCGTCAGCTCGGCCTCGTCCAGCGTGCCGGCGGTCATGACAGCTCCTCGATCGTCAGGGTGGCGTTGGTGTAGATGCAGATGTCCGACGCGATCTTCATCGCGGCCTCGGCGATCTGGCGCGGCGACAGCTCGGTGTAGCCGAGCAGCGCGCGGGCGGCGGCGAGCGCATAGCTGCCGCCCGAGCCGATCGCGCACACCCCGTCGTCGGGCTCGATCACGTCGCCGGCGCCCGACAGGATGAACGTGCCGTCGAGGTCGGCGACCACCAGCATCGCCTCGAGCCGGCGCAGCGCGCGATCGGTGCGCCACTCCTTGGCGAGCTCGACCGCGGCGCGCCGCAGCGGGCTGCGAGACTCGCGGAGCTTGGCGTCGAGCCGCTCGAACAGCGCGATGCCGTCGGCCGCCGAGCCGGCGAACCCGCCGATCGCGCGGCCGCCCTCGCCGAGCCGGCGGACCTTGTGCGCGCCGCCCTTGACGATCGTGTTGCCGAGCGTGACCTGGCCATCGCCGGCGACCACGACGATGCCGTTGCGCCGCACCGATAGGATCGTGGTGGAGTGGACCTCTGGCTTCACGCCCTCGTCCTACCACGCGCGGCCCGGCGAGGGGACCCGCTAGCGCTCGGGCAGCTTGACGACCACGCCGGCCCGCGGGTGCGCCGCGTCGTAGACCTTCGTCAGGTGGTCGAGCGAGACCTTGGTGTAGATCTGGGTCGAGCCCAGGCTGGCGTGGCCGAGCAGCTCCTGGATCGCGCGCAGGTCGACGCCCTCGTCGAGCAGGTGGGTCGCGAACGAGTGGCGCAGGCTGTGCGGCGTGGCGTCGGCGTGCACGCCGCCGGCGATCGTCCAGCGCTTGACCATGCGCTGCACCGAGCGCGGGGTCAGCCGCCGGCCGCCGGCGTTGACGAACAGCGCGCTGCCCGACGCGGCGAGCTGGCTGCGCGCCGGCAGGTAGGCGACGAGCGCCTCGTCGGCCGCGCCGCCGATCGGGACCTCGCGCGACTTGTTGCCCTTGCCGCGCCGGACCAGCAGCATCGGCGTGCCGTAGCGCCCGCGATCGATGTCGCCGAGGTCGAGCGCGCAGATCTCCGAGACCCGGAGCCCGGTGCCGTACAGCAGCTCGAGCAGCGCGGTGTCGCGCCGCCGGAGCAGCGTGTGGCGGGCGTCCTCGGCGGCCGACAGCGCGCGGTGGCTGGTGCGCCGGGTCGCCCCCGGGGCCTCGACCAGCCGGAACGCGTCGTCGACGTCGAGCGCGCGCGGCAGGCCGCGCTTGCGCTTGGGGCCGCGCACGGCCGCCGCCGGGTTGCCCTCGATCGCGCCGCGCTTGACCAGGAACCGGCAGAACGCGCGCACGCTCGACAGCTTGCGGCCGATCGTCGAGGCCTCGTGGTCGCCGTACAGCGCGGCGAGCTGGCCGCGGACGTCGAGCGCGGACAGCCGGGCGAGCGGGACCTCGGCGCCGCGGCGCTCGATCAGGAACGCGCGCAGCGCGCCGACGTCGCGCAGGTAGACCTCGACGGTGAGCGGCGAGTACGCGCGCTCGACCGCGAGGTAGCTCTCGAACGCGGCGAGCGCGGCGTCCCAGTCCATCGCGGCCATCGCGCAAGCATGCCCCGGTGGCGCGGCGCCGGCGAGTTTTCGGCGGCCGATCTGAGATAGCGTAGGCTGCGATGAGCGAGCCAGCGCCGCCGACGCCACCCACCGAGCCCCGCCGGCACTATCGGTTCTACGACTTCTGCATGGTCGGGTTCGTGACCGTGCTGCTGTGCTCGAACCTGATCGGGCCCGGCAAGACGTGCATGGTGTTCGGCGTGACGTTCGGCGCGGGCAACCTGTTCTTCCCGATCAGCTACATCTTCGGCGACGTGCTGACCGAGGTGTACGGCTTCGCGCGGGCGCGCAAGGTCATCTGGGCCGGGTTCGGCGCGATGATCTTCGCGACCGTGATGGGGCAGTTCGTGATCCACGCCCCCGTCGATCCGGACGAGCCGTACAACAAGCTGATCCAGCCCGCGATCGAGGTGGTGTTCGGCAACACCTGGCGGATCGTCGTCGGCTCGCTGATCGCGTTCTGGGCCGGCGACTTCGTCAACTGTTACGTGATGGCCAAGCTCAAGGTCCTGACCGGGGGCCGCCACCTGTGGACCCGCACCATCGGCTCGACGATCACCGGCCAGGCGGTCGACAGCGCGATCTTCTACCCGATCGCGTTCGTCGGGGTCTGGAAGCCCAGCACGCTGGTCGGCGTGATCGCGTTCAACTGGGTGTTCAAGGTCGCGGTCGAGGTCGTCCTGACGCCGGTGACGTATGCGGTGGTCGGCTGGCTCAAGCGCGCCGAGCGCGAGGACTTCTTCGACAAGGACACGGCGTTCACGCCGTTCTCGCTCGAAGACTGAAGCGGTCATCCCGCGGGCACCCGCGGGCGTTGCGATCAGAACGCGGCACGCGGGGTCTGGATCAGCGCCAGGTCGGCGGTGACCCCGCCATCGATCGGCAGCACCGCACCGTTGAGATAGGAGCTCTGCGCGGAGCACAGCCACGTCACCATGCGAGCGACTTCTTCCGGCCGACCGAACCGCCCGGCGGGAACGCGTGCGGTCAGGCGAGCATCGTCCTTCAGCGGAGCCGTCATGTCGGTCTCGCAGATCCCCGGACAGACCGCGTTGCACGTGATGCCGCAGGCCGCGTACTCCGCCGCGACCGCCTTGGTGAGCCCGACCAGCGCGTGCTTCGCCGCGATATACGCCCCGGACCCGACCCCGCCGATCGTCCCGAACACGGACGAGATGTTCACGATCCGTCCGAACCCGGCGCGCGCCATGGCGGGGAGCACGGCCCGGGTCAAGAGGAACGGAGCCGTGGCGTTGATCGCGAGCACTTCGGACCAGTGCTCGTCCGCGGTCTCGTGGACCAGGCTGTACGGGCCGCCGTAGCCGGCGTTATTGACCAGGACGGCAGGCTCGCCGAGCTCGCGGCGTACGGCCTCCACCATCGCGCGCAGCTGTGCGGCACAGGTCAACTCCGCGACGAACGGATGAAACCCGGCGCCGCCGATCGCGGCCGCCTGGCGGTCGAGCGCCGCGCGATCCCGGCCGATGCCGGCGACGAGATATCCGGCCGCGGCCAGCTCCGCGGCGATCGCGGCGCCGATCCCCTTGCTGGCACCGGTCACCAGCGCAACCGGTTTCTGCATCTCGTGTGTCATGGATCGTTGACTCCGATCGAAGGGTACAGTCGCAGCTCGTCGAACCGTGGCTCCGGGGGGCGGTCGAGTAACCACAGCACCGCTTCGGTGACGTGGGCCGGGTCGACCGCGTCGAGCCGCCGGCCGCGCTCGAGCTGATCCGCCATCGGACTGGCCACTGCGCCCAGACACAGATTGGTGATTCGCATGGGCGAGTCGCGGGTCTCCTCGCGCACGACATCGGCCAGCATCCGCAGCGCCGCCTTGGACGAACCGTAGAGCGCGTTTCCCCGGGTCACGCGATGATCCACGATGGTGCCCATGAAGATCACGTGACCGCCGCCGGTCTTCGGCATCGTTCGGGCCAGCTCCTGCAGGCACAAGAACGCGGTCAGCGTGTTGTCGCGAAACATCCGCTCCCAGTCGCGCGCCGTATGCGACAGAAACGGCCCGAACACGAATGCGCCCGCGGCGAGCACGGCGGCATCGATCCGCCGGTAGCGATCGAGCACGGTCCGGAACGCGCGCCGGGTCTCGGGCTCGCTGGCGAGGTCGGCGCGCAGGTGCAGGATCGCTCCGGGCCGCGCGCGCTGCGCCGGGCGCCGGCCGCGCGGGATCGGCGCCCGGTCGATCGCGACCACGGTATGGCCCTGGCCCTCGAGCGCGCTCACCAGCGCGCCGCCGATCCGCCCTCGCCCGCCCGTGACCACGACGACCTTGCTGCCCCGGCCCGGCTCCAGCGCTCTGGCCATCTCCGCGCATCCTACCTCAGCGCAGACGATCGAGTGTCCAGCCAGGACTCCAGGTCGGCGCGCGCCCGCTCCGCCATCCGCAGCTTCTTGTGGTCCTTGCGATTGTCGGGCAGCGGCGGCAACAGCCCGTAGTTGACGTTGGTCGGGCCGTACTTGTAGCCCGGGTCGCGCGGCGCGGTGACGTGGAGGTACAGCCCACCGAGCATCGTGGTCGGCGGCGGCGGCGGCAACGCGCGCCCGCCGAGCTCGGCGGCGAGCAGCCACGCGACCACCAGGCCCATCGCGCACGACTCGATGTAGCCCTCGACCCCGGTCAGGAGGCCCGCGAACCGGACGCTGGGCCGCGTGCGCAGCTCGAACCGCGGCCCGAGCCGGCTCGGCGCGTCGATGTACGTGTTGCGGTGGATCGATCCGAAGCGCAGGAACTCGGCGCGGCGCAGCGCCGGGATGGTCTGGAAGATCCGCTGCTGCTCGGGGTACGCCAGCCGGGTCTGGAACCCGACGAGGTTGTACGCGGTCTGGTACTTGTTCTCGGGCCGCAGCTGGACCACCGCCCACGGCCGGCGGCCGGTCCGCGGATCGCGCAGGCCGATCGGCCGCATCGGTCCGAACCGCAGGGTCTGGGGGCCGCGCTCGGCCATGACCTCGATCGGCATGCAGCTCTCGAAGTAGCGCGGCTCCTCGAAGTCGTGCGGCAGGACCTTGCGGCCGGCGTTGACCAGCGCGACGAACGCGTCGTACTCGGCGGGGTCGAGCGGGCAGTTGACGTAGTCGCCGACCCCGGTGTCGCCGCCCGCCGCGCGATCGCCGTCGTCGTGCGGCACGTCGCTGTCGCGGCCCCAGCGCGAGGCGCGGAACGCCAGGTCCCAGTCGATCGAGTCGGCCGCGACGATCGGCGCGATCGCGTCGTAGAAGTACATCCGGTCGCCGCCGAGCTCGGCGCGGATCACCTCGCCGAGCGCACCCTCGGTCAGCGGCCCGGTGCACACGATCACCGGCCCGGCCGGCAGCTCGTCGAGCCGGCGGCGCTCGATCCGGATCCGCGGGTGGAGCGCGAGCCGCTGGGTGATCGCGCGCGCGAACCCGAACCGCTCGACCGCGAGCGCCTGCCCGGCCGGCACCCGGTGCTGATCGGCGCACGCGATCACCATCGATCCGGCGCGCCGCAGCTCGTGCTTGAGCAGCCCCGCCGGCGCCACCGGATCTTCGCTGCGCAGCGAGTTACTGCACACCAGCTCGCCGCACAGCGGCGACTGATGCGCCGGCGACATCGCGCACGGCTTCATCTCGACCAGCGCGACCGACAGCCCGGCCTCGGCGAGCTGCCAGGCCGCCTCGCTGCCGGCCATGCCGGCGCCGACCACGGTGACGTCTGGCTCCATGACGGCCCACGCTACCACCAGGCCGACCGCACGATCACGGAGATCACCTGCGTGCAGGATCAGCGAGAACGGGCCGCCAGAACCCCACTCCCGAGGATCGCCTGCTCGTCAATGCGCTCGCCGCGTCGTCGGCGCACCATGCACACGCACGCCGCCACGCAGCTGACCCGCGTGGCCTGCTGGACATGGACCTCTGCAAGCTCGATCGGCATCGCAGAGGCTACGAAGCATCGAGCACGAGCGAAGTCTCGTGCTCGATGATCTCGCGAGTGCGGGTCAGAACGACGGTGCCGCAGTCCCGTCGCTCGCCGTGGGCATCGAGCTCGAACACTGGTGCACGCCAGCGCTCGCCGTCTTCGATCGGCTCATCCACGCGCCATCGCACGGTCAGGTCGCGACGACCAAGATACGCGTAGGCGCGCAAGCGCACCGCGGCTCGCACCGGTGTGCGGCTGCGGGCGCCGCGGCCGTGGCTACGCGGCGCTCTCCTCGGCCTCGTCCGCGCCCTGCTTCCAGTCGCACTCGAGGCAGCGGAGCATGATGCCGCGCTTGTTCTCCTTCTTGACCACGAACTTGGCGTTGCAGATCGGGCACGGCTGGGGAACTGGCTTGTCCCAGGCGACGAAGTCGCACTGCTTCTTGGCCCAGTTGGAGCAGCCGTAGAACGGCTTGCCGCGGCGCGAGCGCTTCTCGGCGATGAACCCGCCGCAGCCGGGGCGCGGGCACTTGACGCCGAGCGAGATC
>DATBBB010000511.1:0-3129 GCA_036271215.1 Kofleriaceae bacterium
AGCGGATCGGGCCGCGGGTCCCGCCGCGCATCACGCCGAGGATCGCGGGCGACAGGATCGCCTGCGTGATCGCCGCGGCGAGGTCGCCGCCGTCGCCGCCGCCCCGGGTACCGCCGCTGCCACGGGTACCGCCGCTGCCACGGTCGGCGCGGTCGGGCAGCGCGAACGAGATCGCGGCGGTCGCCCACAGCCGCGACGCGAACAGCGGCGCCCACGCGGTCGCGAGCCGCAGCTCGGCGCCGCGATCGCCGAGCGGCCGGGCGGCGATGCCGAGCGCCGCCAGCTCCTCGCCGAGCAACGCACCGAGCCCCGGGCGGCAGCCGAGCTGCACCGTGATCGGCGCCGGCGGCGCCACGTCGCTCGCGATCTGCGAGGCCTCGTCGCGCCGCGCGCTGCGGTCGGCCATCAGGACCGCGCGATCGCGCCGGCGGACCAGCTCGGCGTCGTCGCCCGCGTCGAGCGCCCGCAGCCGCGCCAGCGCCGCGGCGCCGCCGAGCTTGCCCAGCGCCTCGGCCAGCGCGCGTCGCTCGTCGGGCGCGGCGTCCCCGGCGTCCCACCGGGCGATCAGCGCGTCGCGCGCGTCGTCCACGTCCGGCGCATCTCGCGCATCTCGCGCATCTCGCGCGCCCGGCGCCTGGCTGCTGCCGAGCTTGCCGAGCGCGACCGCCGCCGCCTTGCGCACCCGCGGCGCCGGATCGCCGGTCCACGCGATCAGCTGCGCGCGCGCCGCCCGATCGCCGGCGCGCGCGCAGAGGCCGAGCACCGCGACCAGCCGCGCCTTGCCGCCATCGTCGAGCTCGGCCCACCGCGCGGCGATCGCGGCCCGCGCGGCGTCGCGCAACCCGGCCAGCGCCGGCGCGGCCCGGGTCGCCGCCGGCTCGTCGCCGCGGACGATCAGCTCGATCAGCGCCGCCGCGTCGCGCACGGCCGGCGTGAAGCTCGGCGCCGCGAGCGCCTTCGCGAGATCGAAGTCAGCTGGCCGCGCCACGCCGGGCTACTTCCAGAACAGCTCGACCAGCCACGGGATGCCCAGCGCGAGCACCACGACGATCGTCAGCGCCATCACCGCGAGCTTCGCGGACGCGCCGATCCGGCGGCCGAGCTCGCGAACGGTCACGCGCACCCCGACTGCCACGATGCCTCGGCCGGCGCGCGCGTGCGATGACCTTCGCATGCCGCACCGGCAAGGCACGTCGCCTCGATCCCGAGGCGCCATACCGCTCCGCGCTGTGCTCCGGCCGCGATGATCATCGCCTGGTCGGAGCGCTAGCGCCGGTTCTTCTTGCGCGCGGCCTTCTCGGCCTTGCGCTTGTCGCGCGCCTTGGCCTTGTCCTGCGCGCGCGGCGCACCGACGACGCCCTTGCTGCCCGGCGGCGTGTAGCCCTTGGGCAGGCCGGGCAGGTTGCCCGTGGGGATGCCCGGCATCGCCGGCATCCCCGGCAGGCCCATGCCCTCGAGCCCGCCGCCGGCGCCCATCAGCGAGTTGATGTCCATGTTCGCGAGCTTCTTCATCTGCGAGAACTGCTTGAGCCCGGGGATCTTGCCCATCAGGCCGGTCGACGCGCCGAGCTGCACCATCATCTGGCGCATCTGGGCGAACTTCTGCAGCAGTTCTTTTACCTCGGTCTCGGTGCGGCCCGAGCCCTTCGACACCCGCTTGACCCGGCTCGGGTTGAAGTCGGCGCGCCGGCGCTTGGCCTGGCGGCCGGAGGTCGCCATGAAGTCTTCCCAGGTCGTCGCGACGAACACCTGCGGGTTGAGCCGCTCCTCGGTGGTCATCGACGAGATCATCGCCTCGATCTTGACCAGCTCGCGGTCGTCGAGGTTGACGCCCTCGGGCAGGCCGCCGCCGAAGAACGGCAGCTTCTCGAACAGATCCTTGAGCGATCCCATCTTCTGGATCAGCCGGATCTGCTCGAGGAAGTCCTGCATGTCGAACTTGCCCTTGAGCATGCGGAGGGCGTCCTCCTCCGCCTTCTCCGCATCGACGACCTGCTCGAAGTCCTTGACCAGGCCGACGATGTCGCCCATCCCCAGGATGCGCGACGCCAGGCCCTCGGGCCGGAACTCCTCGAGCTTGTCGAGCGACTCGCCCATGCCGAGGAACTTGATCGGCTTGCCGGTGATCTCCTTGACCGACAGCGCAGCGCCACCACGGGCGTCGCCGTCGAGCTTGGTCATGATCACGCCGTCGAGGTTGAGCCGCTGGTTGAACGTCTCGGCGACGTTGACCGCGTCCTGACCGGTCATCGCGTCGAGCACGAGGAAGATGTTGGCGGGGGTCGCCGCCTTGTCGATGTCCTCGAGCTCCTGCATCAGCGGCTCGTCGATCGCGAGCCGGCCGGCGGTGTCGTAGATGATGACGTCGCAGCCGTCTTGCGCTGCCCGGGTCGCGGCTTCGCGGCAGATCGTGACCGGGTCCTTGCCCTCGAGCGAGAACACCGGCATGTCGAGCTGGCGGCCGAGCGTCTTCAGCTGCTCGACGGCGGCCGGCCGGTAGATGTCGGCGGCGACCAGGAGCGGCTTCTTCTTGTGGTTCTTCTCGAGCCAGCGCGCGAGCTTGCCGACGCTGGTGGTCTTGCCCGAGCCCTGGAGGCCGACGAACATGATGCCGGTCGGGCCCTTCTTGGCCCACCGCAGCTCGGTGTCGACCGGGCCCATCATCTTGATCAGCTCGTCCTGGCAGATCGCGATGAACGCCTGCTCGGGGGTGATCGTCTTGGTGCCGTACTCCTTGCTCTTGGCGCGGAGCTCGACTTCCTTGCCGCGCGCGGCTTCGCGGACCCGCTCGAGGAACCGCTTGACCACGCGGAACTCGACGTCGCCTTCGAGCAGCGACAGGCGCACGTCGCGCAGCGCATCCTCGATGACCTCGTCGTTGAGCTCCGCGACACCGGTCAGGCGCTGCCGAGCAGCGCGAAATCCTTTGGCAAGTGTCTCCAGCACGACGCCTCCTATAGCACGCCCGGGCCACCCGCTCCCACCGCTCGTTGGGCCTAGCCCGGATAATTCACCAGATCGTCGGCTGCGACCATCGCATCGCGGGCAACTCGTGGCGTACGGCCGGTTCTCGCTCGTCGCGTACGTCCAGTACGCTCCTCGCTGCGCTTCCGGGCGTGCGCCCCGATT
>DATBBB010000512.1:0-8578 GCA_036271215.1 Kofleriaceae bacterium
AGCGGGCGCGGCAGCGCCGGAAGCTTATCACGCGTTCACCGCGCCGATCCCGTCGGAGCCCCCCAAGACGATCAACATCGCGCGACGCGACGCGCGGAGGGGTGAATGGACCGGCTCCGCCGGGCCAGAGGGGGCGGGAAGGCCCCCTTAGAATGACCGGTGCACGCCGAGCGTGGCCGAGATCGGGGCCTGGTAGGTGGTCGGCAGCTGATACGAGGTCAGCCGGTGGGCCGGCTCGCCGGCGTCGTTCTTGAGGAACAGGAGGTCGCTGTAGCTGCCGCCGTCGATCGGCTGCACGGCGTCGTTGCTGTAGACCTCGTCGACCGAGGTCGGGGTCCGGCGATCGAACAGGTTGAAGATGTCGAGCGTCAGGGTGAAGCCGCGCCAGGTCGCCGCCAGGCGCAGGTTCACCTGTTCGATCAGCGGATTGCGGCCGGCATCGCCGCGCGGCAGGAGGTCGAACTGGCCATCGGAGCCGTTGGTCAGGATGCTGCGCGGGGTGCCGCTGGCAACCGAGAGCCGGGTCGCGACCGCGAGCCCGACCGGGCCGAGCTGGCCGTGGCGCTCGAGCTCCATGAACACGCGGCCGCCGGGGTCGGTGGGCAGCGCACCGGACAGGTTGACCGAGCCGCTGTCCCAGTCCGAGCCCTGCAAGAGGTTCGCGCCCTGGCGCGGATCGTAGGGCCCAGCCCAGGTGCCGACCGTGCGGCCCCACATCACGCCGGCGCGGATCGCCAGCTTGTCGGTCGCCGCCAGCTCGAGCTGGAACGCGACCAGCTCGGACTCGCGGATCGCCGGCAGCTCATCCCCTGGAGCCTCGGCGCCGGGGTTGGTGAACCCCTCGGGGGTGGTCTCGAGCGCGCGGCGGATGAACCGGCCCTGGCCCCACAGCGTGGCGCGCAGCGCCCCCACGAGCGCGAGCTCGGCGCCCGCCGTGACCTCGTCCTGCTCGATCGGCTCGGTCGACGGCGGGACAAAGGACGCCGAGCCGGCATCGTGGCTGCGGCTCGGCACGCCGGCGAGCTCGAAGTCGTTGACCGTGGCGTCGCGCTGGATCACGGTGGCGCCCAGGCCCGCCGGCAGCATCGCGAACGATCGGCCCATGCTGGTCCACAGCCGCGATCGGCCGCCGCCGAGCACGTCCCAGGTGACGCCGAGCCGGGGCGCGACCTCGTCCGAGAAGTGCAGCCGGGTCCCCACCCACATCAGCTCCCAGCGCAGGCCGCCGTCGACCTGGAGCCCGGGCTGCGGCGAGAACGTGTCCTCGGCGTAGGCCGCGCCGTAGACCGTGCGGTAGGTCAGCTGCGAGCCGGTGGCATAGCTGCACGGCGTGGTCGCCGGCATGTCGGTGCAGTCGCCGACGTAGAAGTGGCGGTGCGATAGCTCGTCGGTGAACAGCGTGAACTGCTCCTCGTGGCCGGTGTACGCGCTGGTGGTGACCAGCCGGCTGTCCTCGAACGTGGCGCCGACCCGGAGCACGTTGTGGCCGAGCCGGTGCGCGACGTCGACGGTCGCCGACGGCCGGTCGCCGATCGAGTTGGTCAGCAGGCCCGCGCCGCCGCTGGTGAAGTAGCCGAACGGCACCGGGCACGCCGCGACCGTGGTCAGCGGATCGTTGACGCACGCGGCGGCCAGCTTGGGGTCATCGGGCAGGGTCAGCGGCAGGTACGCCGAGTTGATCTGCGGGATGTCGGCGGCCGCCGGATCGTGGGCCGACTGGGTCAGCGAGCTGCGGTGCCAGGCGAGCTGGACCCGGGCGTGGGTATCGCCCCAGGTGCCGCGCCAGGTGGCGATCGCGTCGCCGACCAGGGTCTGGTTGTCGACCCCGGCCGCCGGCATCGTGGCGTTGGCGAGGAACCGGGTCGCGCGCGCGGCCTCGCCGATCAGGCTGAGCTCGAGGTGCTGGTCGTCGCGGTCGAGCCCGACCCGCGCCATCGCCGGCACGAAGTAGTCGTGGGTCCGGGTGTGGGTGGTATCGATCGGGGTCAGCACGACGTCGCCGGGCAGGCCGTCGGGCGTGCCATCGTGGTCGGCGTCCGAGACCCGCGACGCGCGCCAGGTGTCGTCGGTGTTCGACAGGTCGGGCGCGATGCCGGCGGCGTACCACGCGCGGCCACCCAGCACGCCGTCGAGCGCGTGGAGCGGGCCGGTCGCGACCAGCGCCGCGGTGACCTCGGGGCCGGCGCTGACCGTCAGGTGGCGCAGGCTGTACGAGCCCGACGCGATCGGCCGCTGGCTCGGGTCGGCGGTCAGCGTGCCCCAGACGTCGGCGGTGACCTCGTGGTCGGCGGTGCCGCGCACGAGCCGGGCATCGATCGTGCCCCCGGTGCTGGTCCGATCGCGCGCCGAGAACCCACCGGCGGTGACCAGGATGCCGTCGAGGAACGCGAGCGGGACCTGGGTGTCGACCCCACCGGTGCGCAGGCTGTCCGCCGGCGCGCCGTCGATCGTCCACCGGTTCTCGAGCCCGCTCGCACCGCCGAACGTCGGGCCGCCGCCATCGCGGCCGGCACCGAGCGCGTACGCCGCCACCGCGTCGTGGGTGGCATCGCCGACCGGGAGCCGGCGCAGGTAGCTGCCGGGCAGCCAGGTCGACAGCGCGTAGGGCGTGGCGTCGTCGAACGGATCGGTGGCGACCGCGCAGTCGAACGCCAGGCCATCGCCGCAGCCGCCGCCCCCCCCCCGAGATGGGATCGACGGGATCGCCGTGGTCGCCGTGGTCGCCGCAGCCGGGTGCGGGCCGAGCCCGAACACGCCGCGCAGGTCATCCGGGCCGGGATCGGCCGTCGCCGGGGCTGGGGCCGCTGGTGCCGGCTGGGCGTGGGCCGCGGGGCCGGTCAGCGCGCCGCCGGTCAGCGCGCCGCCGACGACCAGGCCCGCGAGGAGCGCACGACGGCAACGCACGCCGGACGGTAACACGCGGGGCTACTTCGAGCTGGCGCGCAGCACGAGATCGAACGCGCGCAGCAGGTCGGCGCGGGCCTCGGCGGGGCGGCCGGCGAGCAGCTCGTCGACGTGCTGGATCTGGTTGTCGAGCTGTTCGTCGACGCCGAACACCAGGGTCGCGAGCTTGACGTCAAACCCGAACTGGGCGAGCCCGACCAGGGTCTCCCAGCTCGGCGACTTGGTGCCGCGCTCCAGCTCGCTGATGTACTTCTGCGACAGCGCCACGCGATCGCCGAGTGCCTGCTGCGTCAGCTCGCGCTGCTCGCGGAGCGCCTGGATCCGCCGGCCGAGCGGAACCTGGGCCGCGACCCCGGCGGCTTCCACGGCTAGCTCGAGCTTGGATTTGGCCTTCGACATCGCCGGGAACGTTCACGCCAGCGTCCCCTCTGCGGGAACACACCATGGGCTCTAACGACAAGTAGAAGCTTCCCCTGATAGCAGTAACTACAGGAGCTTGAGCCTCTGGCGCTAGCAAAATTACCGAGCAGCATCGACATGGAATCGAAGCCGAGGGTAGTTGTGCCGGTCCTCGCGAGCTCGGGGCTCAAGAGCTGTCGAACATTCGTTCGATAGCTCTTGTCGATCGGCTTGCCGGCATGCTGCCGGCTGCGCCTATACGGCGGTGATCGTCAGCTCGAGGACTCGCTGACTCAGTGCTTGTGGTTGCAGTTCGGACCGTGCTCGTGCTCGTGGTCATGCTCGTGATCATGGTGGTGCTCGGCGAGCTCCGCCTTGACCTTCTCCATGTCGAGCGACTTGGCTTGCTTGACGAGCTCCTCGAGCGCGGCAGGCGGCAGCGCCCCGGCCTCGCGGAACAGCAGCACGCCGTCGCGGAACAGCATCAGGGTCGGGATCGCCTGGACGTTGGCGGCACCGGCGAGCTCCTGCTGCGCCTCGGTATCGATCTTGCCGAACGTGATGTCCTGGTGATTCTCTGAGGCCTTCTCGAACACCGGTGCGAACGCCCGGCACGGACCACACCACGTTGCCCAGAAATCGAGCAGGACAATCCCCGGCTTTGCGATCGTTTCCTGGAAGTTGTTCGTGGTGATCTCAACGGTTGCCATCGCGACAACATGGCTCTTTGCCAGGATGACCGCAAGCGGGCCTGACCGCACGGAGAGCCTCCATGCACGGATCTGGGCGCGGATCTAGGCAGATTGGCCAGGCGTACCTGCCCGGGCCGACAGGGTGGGAGATCGCCGGGCCCGTCGTGGCACAGGCGTTGCTGAACCCCAGGTATGAGCTCCCCCATCAGCCCGGTTGTCGTCGGTTTTGATTTCACGCTCAGTGGTGGTGCGGCGCTTCATCGGGCGGTGACGCTCGCAGCGCGCGCCCCGTTCCATGTGCTGCACGTGGTCTGCGTGATCAACTCACGATCCCCGATTCCGAGTATCCCGTCCTACAACGGCGTCGATTACATGTATGCGGCGCGCGTGCAGGAAGCGCTCGCCGCCGAGATCCAGGCCGAGCTCGACAAGTCCGAGGTCGCCGATCGGGTGCACTTCTTCGTGCATGCGCGGATCGGCAAGCCGGCAGAAGAGATCCTCTCGCTCGCGCGCGAGGTCGGCGCGGATCTCATCATCGTGGGGAACCACGGGATGACCGGGGTCGAGCGCCTGCTGCTCGGCTCGACCTCGGAGCACGTGGTCCGCGAGGCCGGCTGTACGGTAGAAGTCGCGCGCGCCAAGCGCTACCCCGAGGTGACGCTGCTGCAGATCGAGGACGTCGACCCGAACCAGCCGCACCATACGTACGTCCCGCCGCACCGCTACACCTACGAAGATCACCGCGTGAACCTTCGCCCGGCCGAGTGGCCGCTGTACTGATATCGTGGATGTTCGCGGATATTCGCGTCTGGATTCGCGGGGCTGGCGGATGGAATGGCCGAGGGCCCAGGTCGGGTCTACAGTTTCAGTGATGGACCAACCTCGCGTGCCCGCCTCACCCCGACGCCAGGCGGCGATCGTGCTGATCGGCAGCATCGCGATCACCGCCGCGATGTTCCTGGTGCCGAGCCCCGAGAAGACGTGGTGGATCCTCGCGCCGTTCCGCTGGCTGCACATCTACGTCCACGAGTTCGGCCACGGCATCGCCGCGCTGATCGCGGGCGGCCAGTTCGACCAGTTCGAGATGTACACGTACTCGGGGCTGGCCCACACCCATACGGTCGGTGACCTCGCCACGGCGTTCGTGTGCGCCGGCGGGCTGTGCGGCCCGGCCTTGGTCGGCGGCGTGTTCCTCGCGATGGGCCGCAACGTGCGGTGGGCGCGGATCGCGCTCGCCGGGTTCGGCGCGTTCATGGTGGTGTCGCTCGTGCTGTGGACCCGGACCCCGTTCGGCTGGGGGTTCGGCGCGGTCGTCGCGCTGCTGAGCCTGGGGATCGCGCTCCGCGGCGGGGCCCAGACCGCGCGCACGGTGCTGGTGTTCCTCGGCGTGCAGCTCGCGCTGAGCGTGTACACCGGCGGCGGCTACCTGTTCACGCAGCACGTGCAGATCCAGAGCGGCTACTCCGGCCCGTCCGATACCCAGCTCATGGCCGACGCGCTCGGCCCGCCGTTCTGGTTCTGGGGCGCGATCTGCGCGGCGTTCTCAGCGTTCGCGCTGCTCGGCGGGCTGTGGCTGTACCTGCGGCCCGCACGGCCGCAAACGCCCAAGGCCACGCCGAGCCGCAAGCTCGGCAGCCTGGCGTAGCTGCCGGGCCAGCCGCCGCCGGGCCAGCCGCGCGGCTACGACGTCTCGTCGTCTTCGCCGATCTACCCGGAGTCAATCATTCGGCCACTTGCGCGGGCCAGCCGCGCGGCTACGACGTCTCGTCGTCTTCGCCGTAGTTGCCGTCGCCCTCGCCGCCGTGGGCGGCCTCGCCGTCTTCCTCGGGGGGCTCGATCACCGGCGCCGGCTCGACCGGCTCGCCCCACCGCGCGGGCTCGGGCCGGCCGGGCTCGGCGTCGTCATCCTCTGGCTCCGGCTCTGGCTCGTGCTCGTGCGCCTCGGCGGGCGCCGGCTTGGGCGCCTTGGCCTTGGCGGGCCTGGCCTTGGCGGCGGGCTTCTTGGCAGCCGGCTTGGCCTTGGCCTTGGCCTTGGCCTTGGCGGCGGGCTTGGCCTTGGCGGCGGGCTTGGCCCTGGCAGCCGGCTTCTTGGCCTTGGCGGCGGGCTTGGCCTTGGCAGCCGGCTTCTTGGCCCCCGGCTTGGCCTTGGCGGGCGGCTTCTTGGCGGCGGCCTGCTTGGCGGCCGGCTTTGCAGGCTTGCGGGCGGCCGGCTTGGCCTTGGCGGGCTTGGTCTTGGACTTGGTCTTTGCTTTGGCCTTGGCCATGTGGCCTCCCTAGATGAAGTAGTCAGGCAGGAGCTGGGCGGTCGGATCCATCGCGTACTCGCTGAGGTCGGTCTTGCCGGCGGCGGCGAGCACCTCGTCATCAATGCAGAACTGGCCGGTGCGCTCGCGCGCCGGCGTGGTCAGGATCGCGTAGGCCGCGTCGGCCATGATCGCCGGCTTGCGCGAGCCGCGGATCGCGAACTCGCCGCCGAGCAGGTTCTGGACCGCCGCCGTGGCGATCGCCGTGCGCGGCCACAGCGCGTTGACCGCAATGCCGTCGCGGCGCAGCTCGCCGGCCATGCCGAGCACGCACATGCTCATGCCGAACTTGGCCATCGTGTACGCGACGTGGGGCGCGAACCAGCGCTCTTCCATGTTGAGCGGCGGCGAGATGTTGAGGATATGCGGGTTGGCAGCCTTCTTGAGGTGCGGGATCGCCGCCTGCGAGCACACGAACGTGCCGCGCGTGTTGATCTGGTGCATCAGATCGTAGCGCTTCATCGGCGTGCTCGTGGTGTTGGTCAGGCTGATCGCGCTCGCGTTGTTGACCAGGATGTCGATCCCGCCGAACGCGTCGACCGCCTGCTTCACCGCGGCGGCGACCTGGTCCTCGAACCGGATGTCGCACACCACCGGCAGGCCCTTGCCGCCGGCCTGGGTGATCTCCTCGGCGGCGGTGAACACCGTGCCGGGCAGCTTGGGGTTGGGCTCGGCGGTCTTCGCGGCGATCACCACGTTGGCGCCGTCCCGCGCCGCGCGCAGGCCGATCGCGAGGCCGATGCCGCGGCTCGCCCCGGTGATGAACAGCGTCTTTCCGCGGAGCGACATGACTATACGCTAGACCAGAACCGGGCGGGGTTCATCGCGTCCAGCCGGTTATTCAACACTCGGCATCACTCGGGCATCACTCGGCATCACCGGCCATCACCGGCCATCACCAGCCATCACCAGCCATCAGGCACGGCCATCGGGCGCCAAGCTCAGAGCGTGCCCCGCGGCAGCGACGGCATGACCTTGCCCATCTCGACATACTCGTGGTGCGCGCCGGTCCACAGGTCGTCGGCGGTGAGACCGCGGCCGGCGCGGGCGGCGATCACCGCGGCGCGGACCACCGCATTCTTGATGTAGCCGCCGGTCATGTCGAACCGCTCGGCGAGCGCGGTGAAGTCGACGCCGTGGTCGAGCCCGGCCTGGGGCGGCAACAGCTGGCGCCACAGCCGGGCGCGCTCGTCGACCTCGGGCTCGGGGAACCGGATCCGGAAGTTGAGCCGGCGCTGCAGCGCGGGGTCGATCGCGCTCTCGGCGTTGGTGGTCAGGACCGACACGCCGTCGAAGCTCTCCATGCGCTGCAGGATGTAGTTGACCTCGAGGTTGGCGAACCGATCCTGGGCGGTCTTGAGCTCGGTGCGCTTGCCGAACAGCGAGTCGGCCTCGTCGAACAGCAGCATCGCGTGGGCGTCCTGGGCCTCGTCGAAGATCTTGCCGAGGTTCTTCTCGGTCTCGCCGACGTACTTGGAGACCACCGCGCTGAGATCGATCCGGACCAGCTCGAGGCCGAGCTCGGACGCCACCACGCTGGCGGCCATCGTCTTGCCGGTGCCGGGCTCGCCGGAGAACAGCCCCGCGACGCCGCGCGAGATCCCGAGGTGGCGCTGGTAGCCCCAGCGCTCG
Source organism: Kofleriaceae bacterium (assembly GCA_036271215.1). GTDB lineage: Bacteria > Myxococcota_A > Polyangia > Haliangiales > Haliangiaceae > JABFXX01. The sequence goes on from DATBBB010000512.1 coordinate 7,931, forward strand.
AGGATCTGGGCGCGCTCGCGGACCATCGCGATCATGTCGCGCAGGGTGTCGATCACGTCGTCGGGCAGGACCATCTCGGCGAACCGCGCCTTGCGGTGGACCACGGCGCCGTAGGTGCCCAGCCGGAGCGATAGCCGGCGGCCGACCGCAGCCTCGAGCGCATCGCGGTCGACCGGGGCCGCGGCAGCCGTGGCGTAGCGCGCGGCCTCGGCCACGACGTCGGCGATCGCGCCCGGGCCGATCACGTAGCGCGCGGCGAGCTCGGGCGCGTCGCCGAGCCGGTCGTGCGGGGCGAGCACGGCGCGCCAGGCGTGCTCGCGGTCGGCGAGCTCGGTGCGCGGCAGGGCGATCGCGAGCTGGGGCCGGCGCAGCTCGAGGTGGCCGCCGCGGCCGGACGACGCGGCGACCAGCAGGCCGGGGCTGTGGGCGATCGCGTCGGCGTGCTCGGGGGCGACGTCGCCGCGCTCGTCGTATAGCGCGTCGGCGTCGCCGAGCAGCGGGACCGCGCCGCGCAGCCGGGCCGCGGCGAGCGCCTGGCCGAGCAGCGGGGTCCGGGCGCGGTGCTCGAGCGCGATCAGCGCCGGGACCGGGATCACGACCAGCGGGCGGCCGAGCGCGCGGGCGAGCCGGTGGGCGGCGGCGCTCGCC
>DATBBB010000513.1:0-2790 GCA_036271215.1 Kofleriaceae bacterium
CGCGCCGGCGTCGGTCCGGACGTCCAAGGAAGCGCGGAGCCGATAGGACCATGTCCAGAGCCAGTGCCAGATCTGACGTCGAGCTGATGGAGCACGCCGACGGCGAGCGCGCGGACGCCGAGCTGGCCGGCCGGCTCGAGCGCGATCCCGACGCGCGCGCCAAGGTCGACGCGATCCACGAGGTCGGCGAGCTGGTGCGCGGCCACCTCGAGCTCTCGGCGGACGCGGTCCACGACGCCAAGTTCGCCGCGATGTGGCGCCGGATCGATGACAAGATCGACGACGCGGGCGACGCCCGGGCGGATGCTCCCGCCGCGGCGCGCGGCACCGGGCTATGGGCGCGTACGGTGGCGTGGTTCGACCGCTACCGCAGCCACGTGATCACCGGGGCGGTGAGCGCTGGTGCGGTCGCCGCGCTCGCGCTGGTCTTGAGGCCATCTGCCCCAGGCCCGGACGGCGGCATGCTGGGCCACGGCGGCGGTGCGATCGACGTCCGCCCGGTCTCGCAGCGCGCGACCCCCGAGATCGACTCGCTCGACACCCCGGGCGGCGAGAGCACGGTGATCAACCTGGATGATGAAGATGGTCATACGACCGTGATCTGGGTGACCCCCGAAGATACTGTGGAGAACCTATGAGCGGCTGTGCTTTGACCTCGACTGGGGCGCGCGGGGGGCGCGCGCTGTGGATCGGCGCGCTCGTGGTCGCGGCGGTGCTCGCGGGCGGCGTTCGCATCACGCGGGCGGACGTGACCTCCGAGTGCGAGTTCCTCGAGATCTCGGCGCGCGCCGGGGACAAGCCGGCGATCGACGCCGAGCTGCAGCCGGTCGAGAAGAAGCTCAAGAAGCCGCCGTTCTCGACCTGGAACCAGTTCAAGCTGCTGTCGCGGTCGCAGAAGTCGCTCGCGAAGAAGAAGCCCGAGTCGATCAACCTCAAGATCGGCGCTGCCACCGCGACCCTGGTCGAGATCGTCGACAAGTCGAAGGTCCGGCTGACCGTCGCGATGGACGACGAGAAGGGCAAGCAGGTGATCAACAACACGACCACCGTCGAGGCCGGCGACCACGTCATCTTCGTCCATGGCCTGCCGAACAACGAAGCCCACCTGCTGTCGCTGACCTGCAAGTAGCGCGCGCCGGGGCGGGGCCCGCGGCCGCGGGCGATGTTTGCCGCCGGGCTGCGGCGGCGGGGCGTCCGGGGGCGGGCGAGGTTTGCCGCCGGGGCTGCGATCGCGGTTCGTTGCGGTGCAATCGCCGGCAGGTCGCCGGTTCCTGCTATGCATGCCGGGCTGGGGTCGCCTCTGGGGCCCGCAATTCAAGGAGCTGTCATGAGAGCTCGCGCAGGTGTCTGGATCTCGCTGGTGTTCGTGGTGCTGTGCGGCCAACTCGCCGTCGCCCACGCGGACGCCGCACCGTCGGCCCCGGTTGCGCCGTCGGTCCCGGCCGCGGTTGCGCCGGCCGCCCCGGCGGCGGCTGCGCCGTCGGCCGCGGTTGCGCCGTCGGGCTCGGCCGCGGTTGCGCCGTCGGGCTCGGCCGCGGTTGCGCCGTCGGGCTCGGCCACGGCTGCGCCGGCGTCGGCTGCGGCGGCCTCGCCGATTGCGCCCTCAGGGAACGCCGCGCCGGCCGCGTCCTCGGTGAAGGCCCCGCCGTTCGACCCCGCCAAGGCCGCGGCGGCGGCGCAGATCGCCGATCCCGAGGCCGCGACCCGCGCCTACCTCGACGCCGTGTCGCCGGAGCGCCGGGCGCAGACCAAGGCCTACGCGATCGGTGGCTACGTGCTCGGCGTCGTCGACTTCGCGGTCAGCTCGGTGGTGCTGATCCTGCTGCTCGTCCTGGGGATCTCGGTCCGGTTCCGCAACCTCGCCGAGCGGATCACCCGGTTCCGCGTGCTGCAGGGCGCGCTGTACTGGATCCAGCTCCTGGTCGTGACGACCGTGGCCCAGCTCCCGCTGACCCTCTACATCGGCTACTACCGCGAGAAGCACTATGACCTGCTGACCCAGAGCCTGTCCGGCTACCTCGTCGACCAGGCCATGGGCCTGGTGATCGGCTGCATCGTCGGCGGCATCCTGGTCACGATCGCCTACGCGGTGCTGCGCCGGTCGCCGCGGCTGTGGTGGACGTGGATGTCGGGCGTGCTGATCGCGTTCCTGGTGCTCCTGATCGCGATCTCGCCGGTGGTGATCTCGCCGGTGTTCAACAAGTTCACGCCGATCGAGGATCGCGAGCTGCGCGCGCGCATCCTGCAGATGGCGCACGACCACGGCATCGACGCCCACGAGGTCTACCAGACGGATGAGAGCCAGCGCACCGATCTGATCGGCGCCTACGTCAACGGCATGCTCGGCACGATGCGCATCGTGATGTACGACAACACGCTCAAGCGCTGCACCCCCGAAGAGATCCAGATGATCATGGGCCACGAGATGGGCCACTACGTCCTCAACCACATCTGGAAGGGCGTCGCGCTCCGCAGCGTCCTGGTCGTGCTGGGCCTGTTGTTCGTCCGCTGGGCGTTCGCCTGGGTGCTCCGCCGCTGGCCGACCACCGGCATCGACGGCATCTCCGACCTCGCCGGCCTGCCGCTCCTGCTCCTGCTGCTCTCGTTATTCGCCTTTGTCGCCGCCCCGGTCGTCAACAGCTTTGGCCGCTCACAAGAATCTCAAGCCGACGACTTCGGCCTCGACGCCAGCCGCGAGCCCGCCGCCGCCGCGACCACCTTCCTCAAGCTCGGCGAGCACCGCGACCTCGACCCGAGCTCGCTCGTCGAGATCCTGTTCTTCGATCACCC
>DATBBB010000514.1:0-21343 GCA_036271215.1 Kofleriaceae bacterium
AGATCGTCGCCGCGCTGCGCGGCGATCCGCAGCGCGGCGCGCTGGTCTCGGCGATGTTCACGGTCAACCGCACGCTCGAGAGCGACCTGGCCGGCCACGATCCGGACGATCCGATCGGGATGCGCCAGCTGCTCACCGAGAGCCGGAGCGCGCGGTTCGAGCTCGATCTCGCCGTGACCGAGCAGCGCGACGGCCTGGTCGCCGTGCTCGAGTGCCGCGCCGATCGGTTCGACGCCGACACCGTCGCGCGGATCCTCGCGCACTACCGCGCGTTGCTCGAGGCGATCGTCGCCGATCCGGGCCGCGAGATCGGGCGGCTCGACCTCGTGCCGCGCGCCGAGCACGACCGGATCCTCGCGCTCAGCCGTGCCCCGGCGGGCGATGCCGCGCCGGACGCGCTCGCCGCGATCGAAGCGCAGGCGGCGCGCACGCCGGATGCGATCGCGGTCCGGTGGGGCGCGGAGGTGGTGAGCTACCGCGCGCTCGACGATCGCGCCGGACGGATCGCCCGCGGCCTGCGCGCGGCGGGCATCGGCGCGACCCCGGATCAGGTGGTCGCCATCCTCGCCCACCGCGGCGTCGAGTTCCTGGCGTCCGTGCTCGGCGTGCTCAAGGCGGGCGCCGCCTGGCTGGTGCTCGATCCGCAGCAGCCCGCGCCGCGCCTGGCGCGCATGGTGGAGGAGATCGCACCGCGTGCGGTGCTCGCGACCGAGCGGCGCGCCGACGATGCCCGCCGGATCGTGACCGCGGCGGGCTCGCGAGCGCCGCTGCACGTGACCGAGGTGCTCGTGATCGAGGCGCTGACCGAGGCGGACGTGACCGAGGCGGACGTGATCGAGGCGCCGGGCCCCGACGATGCCAGCGACGATGCCAGCGACGATGCCAGCGCGCCGCGCCGGCCGCGCCATCCGGCGAGCCTGGCCTACGCGATCTTCACGTCGGGTACCACCGGCGTCCCGCGCGCCGCGCTGATCCAGCGCGCGAGCCTCGATCACCACCTGCACGCGTTCGCGCGGCAGCTCGGGCTCGCCGCCGGCGATCGGATCGCCCAGCACGCGCCGCACAGCTTCGATGCCACGATCTGGCAGCTGCTCGCGCCGCTGATGGTCGGCGCCGAGCTCCACATCGTCTCCGACGACGACGCCGGCGAGCCGGAGCGGCTGTACCGCGCGCTGGTCGCGCAGCGCATCACGCTCGTCGACGTCGTGCCGGCGGTGCTCGACGCGGTGCTCGACGCGGCGCGATCGGTCGACGCCGCGCCGGCGCTGCGCACGGTGGTGGTGGGCGGCGACGCGCTGGCGGTCGACCTGGCCCGCCGCTGGCTCCAGCGGTTCCCGCACATCCCGCTGCTCAACGCCTATGGCCCGTCGGAGTGCACCGACGTCACCACGGTGTACGACGTCACCGCGCCGCCGCCCGCGCAGGCCCGCCTGCCGATCGGCCGCCCGAGGCCGGGCAGCGCGGCTTACGTGCTCGACGACCAGCTGCAGCCGGCGCCGCTCGGCGTGGCGGGCGAGCTGTACCTCGGCGGCATCGGGGTCGGGCGCGGCTACGCCCACCGGCCGAAGCTCACGGCGGCGTGGTTCCTGCCGGATCCGTTCGCGACCGAGCCCGGCGCGCGGCTGTACCGCACCGGCGACATCGCCCGGTGGCGCGCCGACGGCGAGCTCGAGTTTCTCGGGCGCAAGGATCGCCAGCTCAAGCTGCGCGGCGCCCGGGTCGAGCTGGGCGACATCGAAGCGCACCTGCGCGCGCTGCCCGGGGTGCGCGACGCGGCGGTGCTGGCGTCGGTCGATCGCCATGGCGACGGCGGCCCGCGGCTGGTTGCCTGCGTGGTCCCCGAGGTCGCGGACGCGCTGTCGCCGGCCGGGCTGCGGCGCGCGCTGGGCGAGGTGCTGCCGCCGTACATGGTGCCGGCGCTCTACGTCGAGCTGGACGCGCTGCCGCTCACGGCGGTCGGCAAGCTGGATGGCCGCGCGCTGCAGGCGCTCGCCGCCGCGGCGCGCGACGCGCACGCCGAGGATTACCTGGCGCCGCGCGACGAGACCGAGCAGGCGGTCGCGGCGATCTGGCAGGACGTGCTCGACGTGCCGCGGGTCGGCGCGCGCGACGACTTCTTCGCGCTGGGCGGACACTCGCTGCTGGCGGCGCGCGTGATCTCGCGGGTGCGCGATCGGTTCGGGCGCGACGTCCCGCTGCGCCACCTGTTCACGTTCCCGACCGTCGAGGCGTTCGCCGAGGCGGTGATGCAGCTCGCGCCGTCGCGCCCGGTCGACGCGATCCGGCGCGCGCCCCGCGCGGACCGCATGCCGCTGTCCTACGCGCAGCAGCGGCTGTGGTTCCTCCAGCAGCTCGATCCGGCGGACACCTCGTACCACGTGCACGGCGCGCTGATGCTCGACGGTCCGCTGCAGGTCGACGCGCTGGCCCGCGGCATCGCGGCCGTGGTCGCGCGCCACGAGGCGCTGCGCACCGGGTTCGGCGACGACCGGGGCGCGCCCTACCAGGTGGCGCACGACCCGGCGCCGATCGAGATCGTCATGCTCGACGTGCGCGGCGCCGGCGCGCCGAGCAGTGCGCTGAACGGTGCGCCGAACAGTGCGTCGAACGGTGCGTCGAACGGTGCGTCGATCGACGCCGCCCGCGGCTGGCTCGAGGCCGAGGCCCGCCGTCCGTTCGATCTGTCGCGCCCGGCGATCCGCGTCCGCCTGGCGCGGGTGGCGATCGATCGCCACTTGCTCGGCATCTGCTTCCACCACCTGATCTTCGACGGCTGGTCGATCGCGCTGTTCGTCGAGGAGCTCGGCCACGCCTACCGCGCGCTGATCGACGGCGAGCCCGTCGAGTTGCCGGCGCTGGACATCCATGGCGCCGACCACGCGGTGTGGCAGCGGGCGCGCATGGACTCGGGCGCGCTGGCGGCCGACCTCGCCTACTGGCGCGAGGTGTTCGACCCGCCGGTGACGCCGCTCCAGCTGCCGGTCGATCGCTCGCCCGCCACCCGCGCCACCAACCCCGGCGCGCGGATCGAATTCACCATCGCGCCGCGCACGCTGGCCGGCCTGCGCGCGCTGTGCGAGCGCGAGGGCGCCTCGCTGTTCATGGTGCTGCTCGCGGCGTTCAATGTCCTGCTGCACCGCCACACCGGCGCCGACGACATCACGGTCGGCAGCCCGACGGCGGGGCGGACCCGGCCGGAGCTCGAGAGCGTGATCGGCTGCTTCGTCAACACGCTGGCGCTGCGCACCGACCTGTCCGGCCGCCCGACGTTCCGCGCGCTGCTGCGCCGCGTTCGCCAGCGCGCGCTCGAGGCCTACGACCACCAGGAGCTGCCGTTCGAGAAGCTGGTCGAGGCGGTGCACCCCGATCGCCAGCTCGATCAGAACCCGCTGTTCCAGGTCGCGTTCGCGCTGCAGAACACCCGCGCGTGGAAGGCCGAGCTGGGCGACGTGACGGCGACCCCGGTCGCGACCGAGGTCGGCGGCGCCAAGTTCGATCTGTTCCTCGAGATGTGGGACGACGACGGCCAGCTGCGCGCCGCGTTCGAGTACGCGACCCGGTTGTTCGACGCCTCGACCATCGCGCGGTTCGCCGGGCAGCTGACCACGCTGCTCGCCGGCATCGTCGAGGCGCCGGACCAGCCCGTGGCGCGGCTGGCGATCCTGCCCGAGGCCGAGCAGCGCCAGCTCGCCGCGTGGAACGCGCACCAGGTCGAGTTCGATATAGACACCGGGTTCGCGCCGGTGTTCGAGCGCCAGGTCGTCCGGACGCCGGACGACATCGCGGTGGGGTTCGGGACCACGCGCCTGAGCTATCGCGCGCTGGACCGCCGGGCCAACCGGATCGCCCACGCCCTGATCGCGCGCGGCGCCGGCCCCGAGCAGCTGGTCGCGCTGCTCGACGAGCGCGGCGTCGATCTGCTGGCCGCGATCCTCGGCGTGTTCAAGGCCGGCGCCGCGTACCTGCCGCTCGATCCGCGCCACCCGACGGCGCGTCACGCCCAGATCCTGGGCCAGAGCCGGGCCCGGATCCTGGTGTGCGGTCGCGCGCTCGAGACCGAGGCGCGTGCCGCGCTCGCCGCGATCACCGCGCTCGGCGAGCCCGCGCCCGAGCTGCACTTCGTCGATGACTTGCTCGCCGTCGATCACGACGCCGCCCACGACGCCGCCCGCGACGCCGCCCCGGCGCCGCGCGCGCAGCCCGATCACCTGGCCTACGTGATCTTCACCTCCGGAACGACCGGCGTGCCCAAGGGCGCGATGATCGATCAGCGGGGGATGCTGAACCACCTGTACAGCAAGGTGGTCACGCTCGGGCTGACCGCGCGCGACGTCGTGCTGCAGGACGCCTCGCAGTGCTTCGACATCTCGGTGTGGCAGTTGCTGGCCGCGCTGCTGGTCGGCGGCCGGGTGATCATCCTGCCGGATGACATCGCGCGCGATCCGGGGCAGCTGTACCGCGCGCTCGACGACCACGCGATCACGGTCATGGAGGTCGTCCCGTCGCTGCTGCGCGCGTTGCTCGACGTGGTCCACGCCGATCCCGAGCACGCCGGCAAGCTCGCGCGGCTGCGCCAGGTCGTGTCGAACGCCGAGACCCTGCCGCCCGAGATGCAGCGCGAGTGGCTCGCGCTGTACCCGGACATCCCGCTGTTCAACACCTACGGCGCGACCGAGTGCTCGGACGACGTGTCGATCGTCCGGCTCGATCAGCCGGCGCCGCGCCACGTCGATCGCCTGCCGGTGGGCCAGCCGGTCTGCAACATGGCCGTCCACGTGCTCGACCGCGAGCAGGGGCTGGCGCCGATCGGCATCGCCGGCGAGCTGTACATCGGCGGGGTGGCGGTCGGCCGCGGCTACGCAAACCGCCCGGCGCTGACCGCCGCCGCGTTCGTCCCCGATCCGTTCAGCGCCGTGCCCGGCGCGCGGTTCTACCGGACCGGCGACCTCGGGCGCTACACGGCCGACGGCCAGCTCGACTTCCTGGGCCGCCGCGACGACCAGATCAAGATCCGCGGCCACCGGGTCGAGCTGTCGGAGATCGAGGCGCGGCTCGCCGAGCACCCGCGGGTCGATCAGGCGGTGGTGCTGGCGCGCGGCGAGGGCGGCGCCGACCGCGAGCTGGTCGCCTACGTGGCGGCCACCGAGCCCGAAGGGCTGCCCGGCGGCCTGATCGACGAGCTGCGCGCGGCGCTGCGCCAGCAGCTGCCGTCGTACATGGTGCCGGCGCTGTTCCTGGTGATGGACCGGTTCCCGGTCAACCGCAACGGCAAGATCGACCGCGCCGCGCTGCCGCACCCGACGCGCGACCAGCTGCGCGATCGCGCCGGATATCTCGCGCCGCGCGACGACCGCGAGCGCGCGGTGGCCGCGATCTGGGCCGACGTGCTGCGGCTCGAGCGGGTCGGCATCCACGACGACTTCTTCGATCTCGGCGGCCACTCGCTGCTCGCCACCCAGGTGATCTCCCGGCTGCGCGAGCAGTTCCGCCACGACCTGCCGCTGCGCAGCCTGTTCCAGCACCGCACGGTCGCCGAGTTCGCGCACCACGCGCTGGCGCAGCTCGGGCCCGACACCGCGCAGGCCGCCCTGGTCCGGGTGCCGCGCGGCGAGCGGTTGCCGCTGTCGTTCGCCCAGCAGCGGTTCTGGTTCCTCGCCCAGCTCGATCCCGACGACCCCAGCTACCACGTGCACTACGCGCTGCGGCTGGACGGCCCGGTCGACGTCACCGGGCTCGAGCACGCGGTCCGCGCCGTGATCGCGCGCCACGAGTCGCTGCGCACGTCGTTCGTCGAGGTCGACGGCGTCCCGTATCAACAGATCCACGACCGCGCGGAGTTCGCGATCGACACGGTCGATCTGCAGGGCGCGGCGGATCCCGAGGCCTCCGCGCGCCGGCGGATCGAGCACGAGGCCGATCGCGGCTTCGACCTGGCGGCGCTGCCGCTGCTCCGCATCACGCTGTACCGGATCGGCCCCGCGTCGCAGGTGCTGTTCCTCAACATGCACCACATCATCTGCGACGGCTGGTCGATGGGCGTGCTGATCCAGGAGATCGGCCAGTGCTACGCGGCCTATCTCGACGGCCGCGACCCCGGCCTGCCGGCGCTTCCGATCCAGAGCTACGACCACGCGGTCTGGCAGCGCCGCCGGCTCGACGACCACGCGCTCGATCCCCAGCTCGCGTACTGGCGCGGCATGCTGGGCCGCGAGGTGCCGTACCTCGAGCTGCCGCTCGACTACCCGCGGCCGCGCGTCCAGGGCCACGCCGGCGCCAAGCTCGAGTTCTCGCTCGGGCCCGAGCTGTCCGCCCAGATCTACGCGCTGTGCCAGCGCGAGGGCGTCACCCTGTACATGGTGATGCTCGCCGCGCTCGCCACGCTGCTCCACCGCGTCGCGCGCAGCACGGACCTGACGATCGGCTCGCCGATCGCGGGCCGCCACCGGCCGGAGCTCGAGGGCCTGATCGGCTGCTTCATCAACACGCTGGTGCTGCGCGTCGAGCTGGCCGATCGCCCGACGTTCCGCCAGCTGCTGGCGCGGGTCAAGCAGCTCACGCTCGACGCCTACGAGCACCAGGACCTGCCGTTCGAGAAGATCGTCGAGGCGGTGCTGCCCGATCGCGACATCGGATCGAACCCGCTGTTCCAGGTGATGCTCGTGCTCCACAACCTGTTCGGCGCCAAGGTCGCGATGCCGGGTGTCGAGTCGCGCCACTTCGCGTACGAGTCGCACACTGCGAAGCTCGACCTGCTGCTCGCGCTGTGGGAGACCGGGCCGATCATCGAAGGCGAGTGGGAGTACCGCACCGATCTGTTCGCGCCGGCCACCGTGCAGCGGCTGCACGAGTTCTGGTGCGAGCTGCTGCGCGGCGCGACCGCCGAGGCCGAGCTGCGGATCGACGACTATCCGCTGATCGACGCGACCGCCGCGCGGGCCGAGCTGGTCGAGCGCAACCGCACCGACCGAGCGCTGCCCGAGGCGGGCCTGTTCCCCGAGCTGTTCGCGCGGCGCGCGCGGCAGTACGCCGACCGGATCGCCGCGGTCTGCGATGGCGATAGCCTGACCTACGCGGCGCTCGACGCGCGCGCCAACCAGATCGCCCAGGCGCTGCGCGCGCAGGCGCTGCCGCCGGAGTCGGTGGTGGCGGTGCTGCTCGAGCGCGGCCTCGACTTCCTGGCGAGCGTGCTCGGCGTGTGGAAGGCCGGCTACGCCTACCTGCCGGTCGACCTCGGCCACCCCGAGCGCCGGGTCGCCCGCGTGCTGGAGGAGGCCGGCGCGCGCGCCGCGCTCACCTCGCGCGCGGTGGCCGACCAGGCCCGGGCGCTGTTACCCGCGGCCTGCGTGCTCGCCGTCGAGGACATCGCCGCGACCGCGCCGATCACGCCGGTGCAGGTGCCGCTCCACGCGCACCAGCTCGCCTACGTGATCTTCACCTCGGGATCGACCGGCGTGCCCAAGGGCGCGATGCTGCATCACCTCGGCCTGATCAACCACCTGTTCGCCAAGGCGCTCGATCTCGGCCTGGGCGTCGGCCTGGGCGTCGGCCTGGGCCTCGGCCTGGGCGAGCGCGACGCGGTGGCGCAGATCGCGGTCCAGACGTTCGACGTCTCGATCTGGCAGATGTTCGCGCCGCTGCTGGTCGGCGGCCGCACCGTGATCCTGACCGGCGACGACGCCTGGGAGCCGCGCCGGCTGTTCCGCCAGATCGCGGCGCACGGCGTCACCACCGTGCAGTCGGTGCCGGCCCACCTCAAGGCGATGCTGGCCGAGCTCGAGGCCGCGCCGGGCGCGCACGACCTGTCGTCGCTGCGCTGGATGATCATGAACGGCGAGGGCCTGCCGCCCGACCTGTGCCGGCGGTGGTTCGCGCTCGAGCCGCGGGTCCCGATGATCAACATGTACGGGCTCACCGAGTGCTCGGACGACTCCTGTCACCGCCACATCCCGGGCGCGCCCGACCAGCGGCTGACCTACATGCCGATCGACGGCACGTTGATGAACCACCGGATCTACGTCGTGGACGACGCGCTGCGCCCGATGCCGGCCGGCCTGGTCGGCGAGCTGTGCATCGGCGGCCTCGGCGTCGGGCGCGGCTACATCCACGATCCGCGGCGCACCGCGCAGGCGTTCGTGCCCGATCCGTTCTCCGAGCTGCCGGGCGCGCGGATGTACCGCACCGGCGATCAGGTGCGCTACCTGGCCGACGGCTCGCTGGTGTTCATCGAGCGCCGCGATCACCAGATCAAGCTGCGCGGCCGGCGGATCGACGTCGGCGAGATCGAGACCGCGCTGCGCGAGCATCCGCAGCTCGCCGACGCCGCGGTCAAGCCGGTCACCGCCGACGGCGGCTACGCGCGGCTGGTCGCATACCTGGTGGCGCGCACCAAGCCGGCGCCGCTGCTGTCCAACGTCGTGCTCCACCTGCAGGAGCGGGTGCCGGAGTACATGGTGCCGTCCGACTTCGTCTACCTCGACGAGCTGCCGCGGACCGACAGTGGCAAGCTCGATCGCGGGGCGCTGGTCGCGCCGGCGCGGTCCGAGGCGGCGATCGCCGAGCACCGCCCGCCGGTGACCGAGGCCCAGCAGGCGATCGCGCAGATCTGGTGCGAGCTGCTCGGCGTGCCGCGGGTCGGGCTCGACGACGGCTACTTCGCGCTCGGCGGCCACTCGCTGGCCGCGGCCGAGATGACGACCCGGGTCAAGAACCGGTTCCAGATCGACGTGGCGATGCGCGCGGTGTTCGAGACCCCGGTGCTCGAGGCCTACGTCGAGCGGATCGAGCAGCTGCGCGCGACCTCGACCGGCCCGGCGACCCCGGCGCTCGAGCTCGAACCGTCCGGCGTAATCCGCGAGGTCTACGACCTGGCGCCGCAGCAGATCCCGGAGTGGTACGCGTACACGCTCGATCCGTCGTCGGCGGTCTACAACGTGTGCCTCACGCTGTTCCTCGACGGCGAGGTCGATCGCGCCGCGTTCGTCGATACGTGGAACGCGCTGCTCGCGCGCCACCAGGTGTTCCGCACCCGGTTCGGTTATCACGACGGCAAGCCGGTCCAGCAGCTCGGCCCCGAGGTCGCGCTGCGGCCCCAGGACGTATTCCTCGATCACCGCGGCGTGCCGGCCGCCGAGGTCCGGGCGGATGGCCGCGCGATCGCCGATCGCCTGGGCAACCAGGTGTTCGACCTCGAGCGCGGGCCGGTGTTCCGCGTCCGGCTGGTCAGCTACCCGGCGCAGCGCCACCTGCTGGTGTTCGTCATCCACCACATCGTGTGGGACGAGACCTCGACGATCCAGATGATCCAGGAGTTCAGCCGGACGTACAACGCGCGCGCCACCCGGCAGCCCGTCATCCCCGCGTCCGCGCCCGCGCCCGCGCCCGCGCCCGCGCCCGCGCCCGCGCTCGCGCCCCGGCTCGACTACCTCGAGTACGCGCAGCGGATGCACGACGCCGTCCACGCCGGGGCGTTCGCCGCCGATCGCGCGTACTGGCTCCAGCAGTTCGCGAGCCCGCCGCCCGCGCTGGCGCTGCCGACCGATCACCCGCGCCCGGCGACCCTGACCTACGAGGGCAGCACGGTGGACTGCTGGCTGCCGCGCGAGGTGTCGGCGCGGCTGCAGACCTACCTCGTCGAGCACAACGCGACGCTGTTCATGGTCCTGCTCGCGGTGCTCGACACGTACCTGTACCGGATCACCGGCAACGACGATCTCGTGATCGGCTGCCCGATCGCCAACCGCGAGCACGCCGCGCTCAAGGACATGCTCGGCCTGTTCGCCGTGCCGCTGCCGCTGCGCGCCCGGATGCACGACCAGCTGCGGTTCTCCGAGCTGCTGCGCCAGGTGTCGGAGGTCGCGGTCGACGGCTACGAGCACCACCGCTACCCGAGCACGCTGCTGATCGAGGAGCTGGCGCTGCCCAAGGATCTGTCGCGGCCCCGGCTGTTCTCCGTGATGTACGGCGTGCAGAACAACAAGACCGCGCTGCTCGACCACTTCCACCTCGAGGGCATCAAGCTCTCGCTCGACGATCAGATCCACGGCCCGGAGTGGTCGACCGCGCGGTTCGATCTGACGTTCGTGGTCGATCAGTTCGGCGACGACATCTCGCTCGCCGTCAACTTCAACACCCGGCTGTTCGAGCGCGCGACCGCCGAGCGGATGATGCGGCAGATCGTCCACCTGACGGCGCAGGTGCTGGCCGCGCCGGACCGGGCGCTGTGGGACTACCCGCTGATGCCGGCTGCCGACGCGGAGCGGATGCAGGCTGCGCTCGACGGGCCGCGCGTGCCGTTCGACGAGGCGGTGACGGTCGCGCAGCGGTTTGCCGGCCACGCCGCCGCGCACCCCGACGACCCCGCGGTCGTGGTTGGCGAGCGTACGTGGTCGTACGCGGCGCTGGCCCGCCGGGCGGGCCAGGTGTCGGGGGCGCTGGCGTCGCGCGGGGTCGGGCCGGGCGCGCGGGTCGCCGTGTTGCTCGATCCGTCGTTCGACCTGCTCGCCACCCTGCTGGGGATCCTCGGTTGCGGCGCGGCATACGTCCCGCTGTTGCCCGAGCACCCCGCGGCGCGGCTCGGGGCGATCGTGGCCGACGCCGGGATCCGCTGGGCGATCGCGAGCGCCGAGTACGGCGACAAGCTCGCGGGCGAGGTCACCGTGCTGTGCCTGGACGACGCGTGGCCCGACGCCGCGCTGGCTCCGCAGGCGCGACCGGACGACGTCGCCTACGTGATCTACACGTCGGGCACCACGGGCGTGCCCAAGGGCATCGAGATCGAGCACCGCGGGCTGGTCAACTACCTCGCGTTCCTCCAGCGCGCCTACCAGCTCGATGGCCAGGACTGCGTGCTGTTCGCGACGTCGCACGGGTTCGACGCGTCGGTGGTCGAGACGCTGTGGCCGGTTGCCTGCGGGGCGCGCGTGGTGATCGCCGGGCGCGACGAGCGCGGCAACCCCGCCGCGATCGCGCGGCTGATCCGCGACCACGGCGTGTCGGTGCTGCAGGGCGTGCCGGGCTTGCTCGCGGCGGTGGCCGATGCCCAGGACGCACCGCCGGCGCGGCTGCGGCTGACGATCAGCGGCGGCGCCGCGCTCGGCCGGCCGGCCCGCGACAAGCTGGTGCGCGCGTTCCCCGGCCGCGTGATCAACCACTACGGCCCGACCGAGGTCACGGTCGACGCCTCGACGTTCGACTGCAGCCAGCCGTTCGACGGGCCGGTCGTGCCGATCGGCCGGCCGATCGACAACGCGCGGCTGTTCGTGCTCGACCGCCGCATGCAGCTGGTCCCGCCGGGGATCCCCGGCGAGATCTACGTGGCGTCGCCCGGCCTGGCGCGCGGCTACCTGGGCGATCCGCAGCGCACCGCCGCGGCGTTCGTCGATCGCGACGGCTGCCGGCTGTACCGCACGGGCGACCTGGGCAAGTACACCGACGACGGCGTCGTGTACTACCTCGGCCGTCGCGACAAGCAGGTCAAGGTCCGCGGCAACCGGGTCGAGCTCGAGGAGATCACCGCGCGGCTCGACGCGCACCCCGAGGTCGCGGCCAGCGCGGTGGTTGCGATCGACGACCGGCTGGCCGCGTACGTCGAGCTGGCGGAGGGCTCGAACGCGTTCACCACGGGCGGCGCGACCTACCGGATGTTCACGCTGGCGCAGCGCCCGGAGCTGCTGCACCGGATCGAGGCGGCGCACCTGGGGTCGTGGCCGGCGTTCTTCGCCGGCGCTGAAGTCACCCGCGCGCTGTGGCCGCGGATCTGGACCGAGCTACCTGGCTACCAGCTCGCGCTGGTCGATGCGGCCGACGAGGTCGTGGCGGCGGGCAACGCGGTGCCGACCTGCTGGGACGGCGATCCGTCGAGCCTGCCGGCGGGCTGGGACGCCGGCTTGATCCGGGCGCTCGGCCGCGACTGCGCGGTGCCGCCCGACACGCTGCTGATCCTGACCGGCGTGGTCGTGGCGTCGCACCAGAGCCGCGGCCTGAGCGGCTGCGTGCTCGAGGCGTTCAAGGCGCTGGCGCGCGGCCACGGCCTGGCGCGGGCGGTGGTCCCGGTGCGGCCGACCGCGAAGGCCGATCACCCGGAGCTGGAGTTCGCCCAGTGGTGCGCGGCGCGGCGGCCGGACGGTGCGGCGCGGGATCCGTGGTTGCGGATTCACGACCGGGCCGGTGGACGGCCGCTGCGCGTCGAGCCGAGGTCGCAGCGCGTGGTCGGCACGGTCGCCGAGTGGCAGGCGTGGACCGGCCTGGTGTTCCCGCAGTCCGGCGAGTACCACGTCCCGGGCGGGCTCGCGCCGGTGCGGATCGACCTCGCGCGCGGCGTCGGTGAGTACGACGAGCCCAGCATCTGGTACCAGCACTTCACCGAGCCGTATCGCGGGCCGGCCTGGCGACCGATCGACCGCGCGGCGCTCCGCGCGCACCTGGCGCAGGCGCTGCCCGCGTACATGGTGCCGGAGCGGGTGTGCTTCGTGCCCGAGCTGCCGCGTGGCGCGAGCGGCAAGATCGACGAGCCCCGGCTGCCACCGTTGCCGCGCCAGACCGGCGGCAGCGCTCCGCCGCGCACCCCGCTGCAGCGCCAGCTGGCCGAGCTGTTCCGCGAGGTGCTCGGCGCCGGCGAGCTCGGCATCGCCGACGACTTCTTCCACCTCGGCGGCCACTCGCTGCTCGCGGTCCAGCTGGTGACGCTGATCGGCAAGCGGCTCGGCTGCGCCGTCGGGCTCAAGGACTTCTACACCGAGCCGACGATCGAGGGCCTCGAGCGGCTGATCGAGCGGCGGATCGACCGGTCGGCGGGGGGCACGCCATGACCGTCCAGGCGTTTGGCCGGGTGTCGCGCCCGCCGCATCCCGTGCTGTTCCAGCTGATCTACGAGCCGGACTTCCTCGCCGATCAGCGCCACGTGCTGCCGCACCTGTTGCGGGTCGACGCGGCCCACGTCGTGATGCTGGCGGACCAGCGGATCTTGCCGGGCGAGACCGCGGCCGCGCTGCTGGCTGTCAACGACGCGCTGCGCGCGCGGGTCGCGGCGGGCGAGACCGTGTTCGAGCCGCCGGCCTCGCACCGCGGCATGTACATCGTCTACGAGGCCGAGTACATCCGCCGGCTCGGCGGCGAGCTGGGCGGCGCGGCGCACGTCGCGCGCAGCCGCAACGACATCAACGCCACGATCACCCGGATGCGGGTGCGCGACGAGCTGCTCGGCGCGCTGCGCGAGTGCGGCGAGCTGACCGCGGCGCTGCGCGTGCGCGCGCTCGAGCACGTCGAGACCGTGATGAGCGGGTTCACTCACCTGCAGCCGGCGCAGCCGTCGACGCTCGGCCACTACCTCGCTGCGGTGATGTCCGAGCTGGTCCGGACCACGGCGTGGCTCGCCGACTGCTATCCGGTCATCAACCGCTCGCCGATGGGCGCCGCGGCCGGCATCGGCACCTCGTTCCCGGTCGATCGCCTGCAGGTCGCGCACCTGCTCGGGTTCGCGGAGCCGATCGCCAACTCGATCGACGCGGTCGGCTCGCGCGACTACGTCGTCCACGTGCTCGGCGGGCTCGCGCTGCTCGGCACCACGCTGACCCGGCTGGCCACCGATCTGCAGGCGTGGGCCAGCGCTGCCTACGGCTTTGTCGCGTGGCCCGACGAGCTGGTCAGCACCAGCTCGATCATGCCGCAGAAGCGCAACGCCTTCGTGCTCGAGAACGTGCGCGGTCAGGCGGTGCAGGCGACCGGCGCGCTGATGAACGCGCTGATGGGGCTCAAGAACGTGCCCTACACCAACAGCATCGAGGTCAGCGCCGAGGTCAGCGCGCACATCTATCCCGCGCTGCGCAGCACCCGCAAGGCGGTGCGGCTGATGACGCTGCTGATCGCGAACCTGGAGGTCCGGCCCGAGCGGATGCGCGGCTTCCTGCGCGGCGCCGACACCACGATGACCGCGCTCGCCGACTTCCTGGTGGCGCGCCACGGCCTGGCGTTCCGCGCCGCGCACGACGCGGTGAGCGCGCTGGTTGCCCGCAAGCCCGACGGCGCCGAGCTATCGCCGGCCGATGTCCAGGCCGGGCTCGCGGACCTCATCGGCGCGCGGCTCGACGCGGCGGAGCTGGCCGGCGTGCTCGAGCCCGAGCGCTGCGTCCGCGCGGCCCGGTTCGGCGGTGGCCCGGCGCCCGACGCCGTGCGCGCGCAGCTCGACGCGCTCGCGTCCCACGACATCTCCCCCCGGCTCGCGGCCTGGTGCCGCGAGCTCGCCGACTCCGAGGCGCTGCTCGCGCGGTCGATCGCGTCGACCCGCGCCCGCGTCGCTTGAATCCTCTGCATCTCTGAACCCTCTGCACCCCAACCCACAGCCAGTTTGGGAATCCATGACCAAGGTCTCCTCTGTCCTCGATCTGATGAACAACACCCCGCTGGTGCGGCTGCGTGGCCGCACCGTGTCCCACCCGCGCGCGCAGCTGTGGGCCAAGCTCGAGCTCGCGATGCCCGGGCAGATGAAGGATCGTGTCGCGCTCAAGATGGTGAGCGACGCCGAGGCGAGCGGCGCGCTGCGGCCCGGCGGCACGATCGTCGAGAGCTCGTCGGGCACGATGGCCGAGGGCCTGGCCCGGGTCGGCAACCTCAAGGGCTACCGCGTCATCATCGTCACCGATCCACGGCTCGACGCGAGCACGACTGCCAAGCTGCGGGCGCTCGGCGCGGACCTCGAGATCGTCGACAAGTACCACCCGACCGGCGGCTGGCAACAGTCGCGGCTCGAGCGGCTCAAGCAGGTGCTGACCCGGAACCCCAGCGCGTTCTGGCCGCGCCAGTACGAGACCGCGAGCAACCCGGGCGCGTACATCGACCACATGTCGAACGAGCTGTGGGACGATCTGGGCTCCGGCATCGCGGCGCTGGTCGGCACCGTCGGTAGCGGCGGCTCGTTGAGCGGCACCGCGATCGCGCTGCGCAAGCGGATCCCCGATCTGCGGGTGATCGCGGTCGACGCGGTCGGCTCGGTGCAGTTCTACCAGCCGAACCTGCCCCGGTTGCAGAGCGGCCACAGCAACAGCATCATCCCCGGCAACATCAACTACTCGGTGATCGACGAGGCGCACTGGCTCTCGGACGGCGAGGTGTTCAACGCGTGCCACGAGCTGTCGCGCCGCGAGGGCATCTTCGCCGGCGGCTCGTCGGGTGCGGCGTATGTCGTTGCGTCGTGGGTCGCCGAGCAGCTCGCGCCCGACCAGTCGGTGGTGTGCATCCTGCCCGACAAGGGCGACCGCTACGGCGGGACGATCTACTCCGAGGCGTTCCACGCCGAGCACAAGCTGACCGGGGTCCACGCCGCGGCGCAGCCCGAGCGGATCCGCTACGGCGTCGACATCGCCAAGCGGTGGAGCTGGGCGCCGCTGCCGCACGACGGCTCGGTCGCCTATCACGCGCCGGACGCGGTGCGCAGCGCGGACCTGATCCGCGAGCTGGGCCTGCCGTGACCGCGCGCCACTTCGTGTTCGTCGAGAGCAACACCACCGGCACCGGCAAGCTCGCGGTGGACCGGTTGCTCGACGGCGGCCACCGCGTCACGTTCGTCACCGGCCAGCCCGAGAAGTACCCGTTCTTGAACCGCCGGGATCCCGGGCTGTGCCTCGCGCACGCGGACACCAACGACCCGGCTGCGGCCGAGGCGTGCGTGCGCCGGCTCGCTGCGGACCGCCCGATCGACGCGCTGCTGACGTTCTCCACCTTCTATGTCCCGCTGGCCGCCGAGCTGGCGGCCGGGCTGGGGCTGCGCTACCTGAACCCGCGCGCCGCCGCGACCTGTCACCACAAGCACCGGACGCGCGAGGTGCTCGCGCGCGCCGGCCTGCCGACCCCCGGGTTCTGGCTGATCGGCTCGCCGGCCGAGGCCGAGCGGCTGGCCCGGACGATCGCGTATCCCTGCGTGGTCAAGCCGACCGCGGAGAGCGGCAGCACCGGCGTGCGTCGGGTCGACGATCGCGATCAGCTGCTGGCCCACGTCGCGGCGCTCGCGGCGCGCAAGGTCAACGAGCGCGGCCAGCCGCTGACCGGCGAGGTGCTGGTCGAGGACTTCATCACCGGCCCCGAGTTCAGCGTCGAGACCCTGACCCTGGCGCGCGGCGATACCCGGGTGATCGGCGCGACCCGCAAGCACCTGTCGCCGCCGCCGCACTTCGTCGAGCTGGGCCACGACTTCCCGGCCGATCTCGCGCCGGCGGCGCGCGCCTCCCTGGAGGCTGCGACCCTGGCGGCGCTCGACGCCGTTGACTTCGATCTCGGGCCGGCCCACACCGAGCTCCGGCTGTCGCCCACCGGCCCGGTGGTCATCGAGATCAACCCGCGGCTCGCCGGCGGCATGATCCCCGAGCTGGTCCGCCACGCCACCGGTCTCGACCTGCTCGCGCTGCTGCTCGATCAACTGCTGGGCGCGCCGCTCGATCTGCGTCCGACCCGCCGGCATGCGGCCTCGATCCGGTTCATCACCGCGGAGCGCGACGGCCGGCTGGCTGCGGTCCACGCGGTCGACGACGCCCGCGCGCTGGATCTGGTCCGCGAGGTTGCCGTCGACAAGCCCATCGGCGCCCGGGTCCGCCCGCCGCACAGCGCGACCGACCGGCTGGGCTACGTCATCGCCGCCGGCGAGGACGCCACTGCGGTCCAGGCCGCCGCCGATCGCGCCCGCGCGACCGTGCGGCTCGACGTCGAAGATCCGTGAAGGACGCGCGGCTCCACGCGCGCTGATACCCTGTGCGTGATGGCGTCCGAGCCCGCTCCTGATCCTGCCGCGGTCCCGGTGCCATCCGCGCCGTCGCCGCGCCGACTGCCGCCGATCTGGCGCCAGCGCAACTTCATGCTGCTGTGGAGTGGCCAGGTGGTCTCGTCGCTCGGCAGCGGCATGACCACGTTCGCGCTGCCGCTGCTCATCCTCGCGCTCACCGACTCGCCGCTGGTCGCCGGCCTGGCCAGCGCGCTGTACTGGCTGCCCTATCCGCTGTTCAGCTTGCCCGCCGGCGCGCTCATGGATCGCTGGAATCGCAAGCGCGTCATGCTCGCGTGCGACGCGATCCGCGCGATCAACATCGCCAGCCTGCCGCTCGCCCTCGCGCTCGACTGCCTCACCGTGCCGCAGATCTTCGCCAATGCGTTCATCGAGGGCACGTGCTTCGTGCTGTTCAACATCGCCGAGGTCGCGACCTTGTCGCGCGTGGTCGATCGCAGCCAGCTGGCCAGCGCCACCGCGCAGAACGAAGCCGCGTTCGGCCTGGTCGGCCTGATCAGTCCGTCGGTCGGCGGCTTCCTCTACAAGAGCGTGAGCCCGGCATTCCCGTTCTTGTTCGATGCGATCTCCTACGCCGCGTCGGTGATCTCGCTGTCGCTCATCAATATCGAGTTTCAGACCGAGCGAACTGCCGCGCCGCTCCCGCTCGCCGCTGCGATCCGCGAGGGACTCGCGTGGCTGTGGAGCCGGCCGCTGATCCGCACGATGGCGTTCCTCACCGGCGGCCTCAATCTGCTGGGCGCCGGCAGCGGCCTGGCGATCCTCATGCTTGCCCGCCAGCGCGGCGCCGACGCCGAGGCCCTCGGCTTCATGTTCAGCATCGCTGCCGCCGGCGGCGTGATCGGCGCGCTGCTCACCGGGCCGCTGTCGCGCCGGCTCAGCTTCGCGCAGGCGATCCTCGGCTCGGTGTGGATCAACGTCGTGGTGTTCCCGGTGCTGCTCGTCGTGCCCGGCGTGCTGTCGATCGGCGCGCTCACCGCGATCCTCTATGCCTGCTTCCCGCTCTACAACGTTGTCCAGCTCAGCTATCGACTCGCGCTGATCCCCGATCACCTGCAAGGCCGTGTCAACAGCGCCTTCCGCCTCCTTGCGCTCGGCAGCCAGCCGCTCGGCGCCGCGCTCGCCGGCATCCTCCTCGAGCAAGTCGGCGTCACCCCCACGTTCATCGTGTTCGGCGTCGCGCTCGTCGCGATCGCGATCGTCGCGTCCACCAGCACCCACATCCGCCACGCCCGCCCGGTCGGCGCCCTGCCGGCCGCGCCGAACTGAACGATGTGCGGCGACCGCGACATCTCGGTCCGGACCGCGCGGTTGCAGCGACGGCGTCGAGGCGACAACTTCGCGAGATCTCACGAGGCCGGGTGGCACCGGCGATGCTGTAGCTGGCGGCATGAACCGAACCATGCTGGTCCTGGGGCTCGCGCTCGCCGGCTGCGGCACCCGCGCAAGCAACGACTCGAACGCGGCGGGCGGGGCGGGCGCGGCGGGCGCGGCGCCGCCGCCGATGTCGTCGTCTGGCGGCGACGCCGGGCGGGCGATCCTCGAGGCCGACATCATCCAGGTCCTCGACGGCCGGCTCTACGCGATGTCGAAGAGCGGCTCGGTCTCGGTGATCGACGTGTCGGTGCCCGGCCAGCTCGCGCTGCTCGGTCAGACCCGGGTGCCCGGCCAGCCGTTCGAGATGTACCTGCGCGGCGACGTCTTACTCGCGATGGCGAACACCGCCGTCGAGCCGTCGGGGTCGTACTCGTACGGCTCGACCGCGACCGATTCGGATGCGAGCGCGCAGCTGATCGCGATCGACGTCGGCGATCCGGCGCACCTGACGACGAACGCGCAACTCGACGTGCCCGGCGAGATCGCGGACTCGCGCATCGTCGGCAATGTGCTTTACCTTGCGACGTACGAGAACGCTGCGTGCTACGGCTGCGGCACTACCCCGCGCACGCTCGTGACCAGCTTCGACATCACCGATCCGCACGCCGCGGCGCAGGTCGATCAGGCTGCGTTCCAGAGCAACGCACCCGACGCCTACAACCTGCCGTGGGGCATGAACTGGAAGCGCAGCATCGTCGTCAACGATCAGCGGCTCTACATCGGCGGCCACGCCGACGTCGATCCGAGCACCATGGAGGTCGTGCAGGAGGGCATCATCGACGTGCTCGACATCACCGATCCCGCCGGCCACCTCGGCAAGGGCGAGCGGATCACGACGGCCGGCGCGATCCTGAGCCGCTGGCAGATCGACGAGACCGACGGGATCCTGCGCGTGATCAGCCAGTACGGCGCCGGCCGCAGCGGCAACGGGCTCGCGATGCCGCTCGTGCAGACGTTCCGCATCGCCAGCACGCAGTCGTTCATGCCGCTGGGACACACGACGATCGAGCTGCCGATGCAGGAGGGCCTGCGCTCGGTGCGGTTCGACGGCAACCGCGCGTACGCGATCACCTACAACCAGACCGATCCGCTGTTCGTGATCGACATGACCGATCCGGCAAGCCCGCAGCAGCGCGGCGAGCTCTACATGCCGGGCTTCATGTACTACCTCGAGCCGCACGGCCAGCGCGTGATCGGCCTCGGCATCGATCGCAGTGATCCGAAAGGCAGCCTCAATGTGTCGCTGTTCGACACCTCGAACGCCGACGCGCCGAAGCTGTTGTCGCGCGCGTCGTTCGCGACCGCCGAAATCACCGAGGACTACGAGATCTTGAATGGCGAGGTGTCGGAGGACCAGGACCGCATCCAGAAGGCATTCCACGTGTTCGACGACGGGCTCGTCGTCGTGCCGTTCACCGCGCTGCAGCCGTACTACCAGACGCAGGACTGCACGAACGCCGGCGGCGGCGTCCAGCTCGTGCAGTGGGCGAACGACACGCTGACCGACCGCGCGCTGCTGCAGCTGCCCGGCAACCCGCGCCGCGCGTTCGAGCTGTCCGGCGAGATGGTGACGGTCTCGGACTCCAACGTGCGCGCGTTCTCGCTCGCCGACACCGTGGTCGCTGCGCCCGATGCCGACCTCGTGATCGACACGTGCACGCCCGACGACCCGACCGGCGGCTACAACCAGGGAGGCTTCGGCGACGGCGTCGGCGTCGGTGACGAAGTCGGCGGCGGCGAGTACAGCGATGGCTATGGCTGCTCGGCATCGCGCGGTGGCGGCGGCGGCTTCGTACTCATCGGGCTCGGGCTCGCGCTCAGCGTTCGTCGACGAAGGCGAGGGATTTTCCGCTGAACGTCGATGACCGTGTTGGCCTTGACCAGTTCGTGGTGCTGCGGCTTGCGGCTACGCTGCTTCGGGGGCAGACAATGCTGCGCCGCGCCGGCCTTCTTCATGCCGCGAGCTGTGTGGTAGCATACCACCCAGAGGTGTGCGGATGACCGAGCGCTCCGAGGAGCGGCCAGCGACTGAGGCAGTTTCAAGCCCGCGGCGATGGCTCGAGCGGATCAAGGTCAACCAGTTCCGTTCCGTCGAGCCTGGGACCGAGCTGTGCTTCAGTGAAGGGCTTCACGTCGTCCTGGGCAAGAATGCGAGCGGCAAGAGTACGCTGCTCGACCTGATCGCTGCGTCACTCGCCGTGGACTTCGAGCAATCGTCCTTTGCCGACGAGCCGCTCGACCTGGAGTTCACGCTGAGGGTTGGAGCGCTTCACCTCGACATGGCGATCAAGCGATCGCTTCGCGAGGCGAACGCTTCGGGCACGGCAGAAGATGTGGAAGGACTGAAGCGCTCGCTGCGGGAACAGGGTCGCTACGTTCTGCGTGCGCCATCCGGTCTCAAGATAACGGTCGTACTGAGTAGTGATGATCTGCCGCAGCGCACTGTCGAGGGGGTGGACCCAGCTCGATACGGGCTTGATGAACCGCTCAAATGGCGCCATCAGCTACCACCGCTTGCGCCAGAGCTAGGAGGGTTGTCCAACCTGTGGCTTGAGGGTTCGAAGACCTGGGAATCCGTGGTGCATCTGCTAGGAGGGGATAGCTTTCTGGGTAGATGGCGCGACAAATCCTTTCGTATGGCCGAGGGCGACGAGCTTTTAGATGAGCTCGAGGGCGACGATTCCTTCGCAATCCTGCTTGGGAAATCGATGAATTCCCATCCGTATCTGCTCCCTGAAAAACTATTCAAGGCGTTCCAGCTCAAGGCATCACAGCTCGATGGTTCCGCGCTCGAAATGCCGCTCGATCTCGAGCCTCTCCTCGCTTCCTTCATTCGCGAGATGGGCTTTACCGAAGGCCGTATGTCGCTCGGGCCGCCTCGCGTCGAACGGCACTCCGGGCAAGAGGTCTTTGCCTACTCCTCGCCCACATTCATCTTTTACCGCGACGGGCACTTCGTGCGGAGGGTCGACCAGCTGTCCTACGGGCAGCGTCGACTCTTTGCGCTAGGCTGGTACCTCTGCGTCTGCGACATCGCGATTCTTGACGAGCCGTCCAACGGACTGCATGAGTCGTGGATCGCATTCTTGGTGTCACAGCTTCACGGCCGACAGGTATTTCTTACCAGCCAGAACCGCGAGTTGCTCGACATGCTTCCTTTCAAGACGGAGACCGAGCTAAGCCGCGGCTTCGTGCTTTGCG
>DATBBB010000515.1:0-3690 GCA_036271215.1 Kofleriaceae bacterium
ACGGGGTAGTCGTTGACGAAGCCGTAGCCGCCGAAGATCTGCACGGCATCGACGGTGGCGCGCGCGACGACGTCGCCGGCGTGGACCCGGGCGCGGCTCGCAGCGTCGCCGGCGTCCGGGGCCCGGGCGTCGATCGCCCACGCGGCGTAGAGCGCCATCAGCCGCGCCGCCGCGGCGCCGGTCAGCGCGTCGTCGCGCAGCCGGATCAGCGCCTCGAA
Source organism: Kofleriaceae bacterium (assembly GCA_036271215.1). GTDB lineage: Bacteria > Myxococcota_A > Polyangia > Haliangiales > Haliangiaceae > JABFXX01. The sequence goes on from DATBBB010000515.1 coordinate 219, forward strand.
CGCGCCGATCGGCTGGTTGAATTGCACGCGGTCGCGGGCGTAGGCCTCGGCGTGCTCCATCGCGCCGACCGCGACCCCGGCGGCGCGCGCGGCGAGCGAGGCGCGGGCCCATGACAGCAGCTCGGCGGTCGCCGCGCGCGCGGGCTCACCGCGGGCGAGCACGAACTCGGCCGGGACCCGGTGGGCCTCGAGCGTGGCGGTCGCCCACCGCGCGGCGCGCCAGCCCGACGGCGTGATCGGCTGGCGGGCGAGGCCGTCGGTCGCGATCAGCACCACCGCGTCGGGTGCGGCGATCACCACGTGGCTCGCCACCGCGAGCGCGGGCGCCGGCCCGAGCTTGCCCGAGATCCGGAGCTCGCCGCCGGGCTCGCCGGACTCGCCGGACTCGCCGGACTCAGTGATCGCGAGCTGGCCGCGGCTATCGTGCACGAACGTCGCGAGCCCGCCGGCCGCGAGCGATCCGAACACCGCCTGCTGCGCCGCCGGCGAGCCCCACGCGGCGACCGCGAGCGCGGGCTCGACGTTGGTCTCGAGTAGCGCGGCGAGCGCGGCACAGCCCCGGCCGAGCTCGAAGCCGCGCAGCGCGCGCATCAGGTGCGAGTAGCTGCCCTCGAGCGTGCCGCCGTGCACCGCGGGCACCGCGTCGAGGAAGAACCCCAGGTCACCGCCGGCGGTGTGCAGGCGGTCCGGCGCCGCGCCGGCGCGATCGGCGCCCGCGGCCCAGCCGCGCAGATCGCGATCGACGAACCGGCGGACGGTCTGGACGATCATCTCCTGGTCTTCGTCGAGCCGAAACTCCATGCCAGAGCTGTACCGCGGAGTGGCCGCCGCCGTCACGGGCTTGCGCCACGCTGCCGGCTAGCGCCCTAGCGCGAGCCTGCGAGCGCGTCCGGGATCCGTATAGCCGAGCGTTTCGCGAGGCGATCGAGGGATAGGAGTCCGTATGGTATACGGACTCCTATCGTTCGAACGTCAGCCGGTACTCGGCGGGGATCTGCTCGGGGGAGCTGATCCCGAACCCCCGGTCGCGGAGCAGGCCGTCCTTGAGCGAGTAGATCCAGCCGTTCACGGTGACCTCCTGGCCGCGCCGCCAGGCGTCCTGCACGATCGTCGTGTGGCACACGTTGGCGACCTGGGCCTCGACGTTGAGCTCGGCGAGCCGGTCGGCGCGCGCGTCGAACTCGGCGATCTCCGACAGCTCCTCCCGGTTCCACAGGTAGACGTCGCGGATGTGGCGCAACCAGTTGTCGATCAGGCCGAGCGACTGCGGCGACATCGCGGCGCGCACCCCGCCGCAGCCGTAATGACCGACGACGATCACGTGCTTGACGTGCAGGACGTCGATCGCGTACTGCAGCACCGACAGGCAGTTGACGTCGGTGTGCTCGACGACGTTGGCGACGTTCCTGTGGACGAACAGCTCGCCGGGTGCGCGGCCGATGATCTCGTTCGGCGGCAGCCGGCTATCGGAGCAGCCGATCCACAGCAGGTCCGGGGTCTGCAGCTTCTCGAGCCGTGCGAAGAACCCGGGATCCTTGGCGACGGTGTCCTTGGCCCACGCCCGGTTGGCAGCGAAGCATTCGTCGAGCAGAATCATCGCCGCCGATGTAACACACAAACGGCCGATCGCCGCCCCGGTACCCTGCGCGCAGACGCACGGTATCGCTACGCAGAGTGTCATGCAGAGAACGATGACCTGAGGCGTGTATCGCAAGCCGTCGAGGTTCAAGATGGGCCGCTGACCATCGGAGCACCGAATGACGGATACGATCGACCGTTCTGCCTCGCGAGACCTCGGCGTGGATCCCGACGCGTTGCGGGCGCCACCCAATGGCGACGGCGCGAACGGTCGCGAGCGCTCGTTCCAGCGCGACCTGCTGTCCGCGTTGCTGCGGTTCAAGAATGGCGACTTCAGCGCGGGCCTCGCGGCGGACTTCATCGGCATCGACGGCAAGATCGCCGACGTGTTCAACGAGATCCTGGGCGTCAACGCGCGCCGCTCCGCCGAGATCGCGCGGATCTGCCGGGTGGTCGGCAAGGAAGGCAAGCTCAAGCAGCGGATGAGCGTGCCGGGCGGGGTCGGCGGCTGGGCGGACGAGATCGCCGCGCTCAACACGCTGATCGATGACCTGGTGTGGCCGACGACCGAGGTCACGCGCGCGATCGGCGCGGTGGCCAAGGGCGATCTCGGGCAGGCGATGGCGCTCGAGGTCGACGGTCGATCGCTCGAAGGCGAGTTCCTGCGCTCGTCGCAGCTCGTCAACAAGATGATCGACCAGCTCTCGGTGTTCACGTCCGAGGTGACGCGCGTGGCGCGCGAGGTCGGCACCGAGGGCAAGCTCGGCGGCCAGGCCCAGGTCAAGGGCGTGTCCGGCGTGTGGAAGGACCTGACCGAATCGGTCAACCAGATGGCCGGCAACTTGACCGCGCAGGTCCGCAACATCGCCGAGGTGACGATCGCGGTCGCCAGCGGCGATCTATCGAAGAAGATCACGGTCGACGTCCGCGGCGAGATCCTGCAGCTCAAGGAGGCGATCAACACGATGGTCGAGCAGCTGCGGTCGTTCGCCAGCGAGGTGACGCGCGTGGCGCGCGAGGTCGGCACCGAGGGCAAGCTCGGCGGCCAGGCGGTCGTGCCCGGCGTGGCCGGGACGTGGAAGGACCTGACCGACAACGTCAACTCGATGGCGTCGAACCTGACCGGCCAGGTCCGCAACATCGCCGAGGTGACCACCGCGGTCGCGCGCGGTGACCTGTCGCGCAAGATCACGGTCGACGTCAAGGGCGAGATCCTCGAGCTGAAGAACACGATCAACACGATGGTCGATCAGCTCAACGGGTTCGCGTCGGAGGTCAGCCGGGTGGCGCGCGAGGTCGGCACCGAGGGCAAGCTCGGCGGCCAGGCCGAGGTCCCCGGCGTGGCCGGGACGTGGAAGGACCTGACCGACAACGTCAACTCGATGGCGTCGAACCTGACCAACCAGGTCCGCAACATCGCCGAGGTGACCACCGCGGTCGCCAAGGGTGACCTGTCGCGCAAGATCACGGTCGACGTCAAGGGCGAGATCCTCCAGCTGAAGGACACCATGAACACCATGGTCGATCAGCTCAACGGCTTCGCGTCGGAGGTCAGCCGGGTGGCGCGCGAGGTCGGCACCGAGGGCAAGCTCGGTGGCCAGGCGGTCGTGCCCGGCGTGGCCGGGACGTGGAAGGACCTGACCGACAACGTCAACGCGATGGCGTCGAACCTGACCGGCCAGGTCCGCAACATCGCCGAGGTCACGACCGCGGTCGCGCGTGGCGACCTGTCGCGCAAGATCACGGTCGACGTCAAGGGCGAGATCCTCGAGCTCAAGAACACGATCAACCGGATGGTCGACCAGCTCAACGCGTTCGCCTCCGAGGTGACGCGCGTGGCGCGCGAGGTCGGCACCGAGGGCAAGCTCGGCGGCCAAGCCGAGGTCGAGGGCGT
>DATBBB010000516.1:0-5662 GCA_036271215.1 Kofleriaceae bacterium
GATGATGCCGACGGCGAAGACATCGGCGCGGTTGTCGACGGCCTGGCCGCTCGCCGCCTCGGGCGACAGGTAGCTGAACTTGCCCTTGACCACACCGGGGTCGGTCGACTCGATCTGGCTGTTCGCCTTGGCGAGCCCGAAATCGACGAGCTTGATCTCGCCGTTCTTCGACAGCAGGATGTTCGGCGGCGAGATGTCGCGGTGGACGATGCCGAGCGGCTCGTTGGTCTCGGGGTGCTCCAGGGCATGGGCGTACTGCAGCGCCTTGCAGCACTCGATCATCAGGTAGATCGAGTGGCCGATCTCGAGCCGCTTGCCCTTCTGCTTGCAGCGCTCGATGAGCCCCTTGAGGTTGCACCCATCGACGAACTCCATCACCAGGAAGTACGCGTTGTCCGGCGTCTTCGAGATGTCGAACACCTGGACGATGTTGGCGTGCTGCAACAGCAGCGACAGCCGCGCTTCGTCGAGGAACATCGAGACGAACTTCTGGTTCTTGGTCAGGTTCGGCAGGATTCGCTTGATCGCGACCGGCCGCTTGAACCCTTCCATCGACTCCGCGACGCCACGGAAGACCTCCGCCATGCCGCCATGGTCGAGTCGCTCGGTGATCGTATAGCGGTCGCGCATCCCCGACGGCCGATACTACCAGAGGATTCCGACGCCGGGAAATTGCAGACCACTTCACATGACGCCAACCGGCGTTCCCTTGGGGCCCCTGGCGCCCTTGGGCCTCCCCTTGGCGTCCCAGCGCGGCCCCCTGGCGCCCTCGAGCGGGCGGGGTGGGTCAGCCGCCGTGGCCTGGTGATCTGGCCGGCTGGTTCAGGGCCCGTTCCCTGGTGTCGGGATATCGGGGGCGTTCCCGGTGCCGGGGACGTTTGCCAGGGTTTACTCGCCGGCGTCGTCGGCTTCGACCTGCTCGCGGGCGCTCTTGCACTCGAAGCACAGCGTGGTCACCGGTCGAGCCAGCAGGCGCTTGAACCCGATCGGCTCGGCGCACTCCTCGCACTCGTCGATCTCGCCGGCCTCGAGCCGGGTCATCGCCTCCCGGATCTTGCCGATCAGGGACGACTCTCGATCGTGTAGCCGGAGCTGGGTGGAGTAGGTCTCCTCCTCGGTTGCCTCGTCCATCGAGTCGCGGCCGATCCGATCCCGGTCGCGGTCCATCGTGAACTCGATGGCGTTGTGCGCGTGGTCCGCGAGGCGGTGCAGATCCGCCGCCAGGCGCGCTTTGAGCTCCGTGGTCTGCTCCGGCGTCAACATGACTTCAGTCTACGAAGGTGACCGGTGCCGTCAATCGGCCGAGTCATCCCTACGTCGATCAATTTGACTGTGCGGGCCGGATCGCACGGCGAGCGCAGGCACCCCGGTGGCTCCTACCTGGGCCGCTTGACCCCAGCGGCCGGAAGTGCCGGCCAGGCGTGCCGGCCAGGCGTGCCGGCCAGGCGTGCTGGTCGCAAGGTGCCGGCTGGGGGCCGGCCAGCGCTGCTGCACGGGCGGCCTCGGACACCGGGTGAACGCGTCTGGTTGCCGAAATTGTTCACGGAACCGCGCGATCCGCCTCGATATAACCGAGGAGGCAGCGGAATGGATCGATACCAACCCGCGTTCGTTTGACACAGACACTGCGAGCACCCCCCCAGGAGCGAGCCCCTGTGACCAGACCTGTGTCGAGACCCATGACCATGCCCGCGGCGCCGCCGCCGTCGACGACGCGCTGGAAGGTGGCCTGCGCCCTGTTCGCGGGCCTCGCCGGCGCGAGCTGGTTCTTCCACCATGGCGGCGCCAGTACCCCCGCGGCCATGGCGTCGTCGCGCACCGCGACGCTCCCGGCGCAGCTGCGCCGGCCGCTCCACGTCAGCGCCGAGGCGGCCGGGGTGTCGGCGAGCGACCTGGTCGAGCGCGTGCTGCATGCCCGCTCGCTGCGCGACATCCAGACCCTGACCGAGAAGCTCGGCGCGGTCGGCAACGACCAGACCATCGACCAGCTGGCGCCGCTGCTCGGCGACGGCCGGCGCGGCGTCCCCGAGGTCATCCTCGCCTGCTACGGCGCGATCGCGACCGAGCACGCGGTCGAGGCCCTGATCGAGCGCACCGACGACGATCGGCCGCAGGTCCGCAACGCGGCGATCGCCGCGCTCGGTGCGACCCAGAGCGCGCTGGCCGAGACCCGGCTGCTCGCGCTCGCCGGCAAGACCGGCGACCCGGCCCAGCCCACGGCGATCTCGGCGCTCGGCTCGCTCGGCTCCGATCCCGCCGTCGCGGCGCTGATCAAGCTCGCCGGCAGCGGCGACTACACCATTGCGGTGTCGGCGGTCGGGGCGCTCGGCGGGATCAATTCGGAGACCGCGACCGCGGCGCTGCGCCGGCTGATCGACGCCCCGGACGTCCGGATCGCGGCGGCGGCGCTGACCTCGATCGACACCATCGACGAGGCGCTGCTCGCCAAGCTGACCTCGGTCGTCAAGTCGGGCGAGCCCCAGCTCGCCAGCGCGGCGCTGGCGGCGCTCGCCAAGGCCGGCGAGGTCGCGCTGCCGGTGCTGCGGACGGCCTCGCTGTCCGGGACCCAGGCCACGCGCTATGCCGCGGTCGCGGCGATCGGCGAGATCGGCGGCCCCAAGGCGATCCAGGCGCTCGGCGAGGTCCTCAACACCGGCGACAAGATCTCGGCGATGACGGCGGCGGCCACGCTGGCCCAGCTCGGCGGCAAGGATGCCCGAGAGCTCTTGATCAACGCCGCGCTCGGCGAGCGGGCGCAGATGTCCGGGGCGCTCAACCAGCTCGCGGCGATGGAGGGCGACGACGTCGACCAGGCGCTCCTGACCGTCCTCAAGTCGGGCACCAGCGTCGACCGCCGCGCCGCGCTGCCCCGGCTGATCAAGACCGGCAACCCCGAGGCGCTGCAGCTCGCGATCGACCTCGCGCACCAGGGCTCGCGCGGCGAGAAGCGCGATGCGATGCGGCTGCTCGCCGACTCCGGGTCGGCCAAGGCGGTCGACGCGCTGCTCGATCTCGCCGGCAAGTCGCACGGCCAGAACCGCGCGATCGCGCTCGAGATGCTCGCCCAGAGCCGGCCCAACGACGCGACCCTGAACCGGCTGCTGGGCGACTCGCTGGCGTCGGGCCGCCGCGACGAGGCCGAGGCTGCCGCCATGATGCTGGGCCGGATCGACAACGCGACCGCGCGCCAGGCGCTGGTCGCGGCGCTCAGCGGCAAGGACAAGGAGGTCGCGACCTACGCGGCCCAGGCGCTCGGCCAGCTCGGCATGACCGAATCGGTCAAGTCCGCGATGCTGTCGGCCGCCGCCGCCAACCCGCAGCTCAAGCAGCAGATGGTCGGCCAGCTGATCCAGGCAGGCGAGCCCGAGGGCTACAAGTTCGCCGCCGACATCCTGACCGGCAGCGGCAGCGATCACGGCTCGGCCAACCAGGTGATCTGGGCGCTCGCGGCGTCCGGTACGCCCGAGGCCAAGCAGCTGATCGCGCAGGCGATCGACGCCAAGGATCCCGGCGTCCGGGTCGCGGCGATCTCGAGCATGACCCAGAACCCCGACGACAAGTCGACCGATACGCTGATCCGGCTCACCAGGGACGACGATCCCCAGGTCCGCACCGCGGCGATGTCGGTGCTCGGCCAGGTCGGCTCGGACCGCGCCCAGGTCGCGCTGCTCGAGGCGACCCACAGCGCCAAGCCCGAGGATCGGATCGCCGCGGTCACCGGGCTGTCGTCGGTCGACGATCCCAAGGCGACGGCCCAGATCGCCCGGCTGATCCACGACTCCGACCCAAGCGTTGCCCAGACCGCGATCAACTCGGCGTACAACGCCGGCCCCGAGGTCGACCAGGCGCTGACCAGCGTGGTCAACGATTCCGGCGCGACCGCCCAGGTCAAGCTGATGGCGGCCAGCCAGCTGCGCAACCGCGGCGCCGAGCTCGATGCCTCGACCGAGGCGGCGGTCACCAGGATCGTCGGTGGCGGTGCCGGCTACGGCGACGGGTTCGACCACGACGCGGACTGACGTCGGCGGCCTACCGGGCCGGGCGGGACTGGTCAGGCTGGCAGGAACACGCGGAACACTGTACCGCCGGCCTCGGCGTCATCGACATCGATCCAGCCGTCGTGCTCCTTGACGATGCCCGAGACCACCGCGAGCCCGAGGCCCGTGCCGCCCTGGCCCTCCTTGGTCGTGTAGAACGGGTCGAAGATCCGGTCCTTGATGTCGGCGGGGATGCCGACCCCGGTGTCGGTCACGGTGATCGACACGAAGTCCTGTTCGGCGCCGCCCTCGAGGCCGGGCCGGGTCCGGCGCGCGGCCTGGGTCTCGACCACCAGGGCGCCACCGTCGGGCATTGCCTGCACCGCGTTGAGCAGCAGGTTGATCAGCACCTGCTGCAGGCGGTCCGAGTCGCCGGCGACCCGGGCGTGGCCGGAGCGCTCGAGCCGGACCTTGACCCTGGCGCTCGCGAACTGGCCGGCGAGCAGCTCGATCGTCGACTGCGCGATGTCGTCGAGGTTGACCTCGGCCGGCGCCGCGGTGCCGACCTTGCGGCGCGTGAAGTCGAGCAGGCGCTGGATGATCCGGGTGATCCGCGCGGTCTGCTCGGCGACGATGCCGGCGTTCTTCTCGACCGCCTCGGGGTCCTTCGACTTGCGCTGGATCGACCGCGCGCGGCCGGCGATCACGTTGAGCGGCGTGCCGACCTCGTGGGCGATCTCGGCGGCGAGCTGGCCGAGGGTCGCGAGCTTCTCGGTCTGACCGAGCCGCTGCTCGAGCGCCAGCTTGGCCTCGTTCTGGCGCTGGGTCTCGCCGCGTGACTCGCGCAGCGAGAACGTCATCTCGTTGAACCGGGTCGCGATCGCTCCGATCTCGTCGTCGCGCTCCGACAGGATCACGTGTGACAGGTCGCCCTTGGCCACGTCGTCGATGCCGCTCAGCAGCTTGGTGATCGGCCGGCTGACCACCCGCATCGCGAGCACACCGACCATCACGGTGGTGATCCCGACGATCAGCATCGCCAGGGTCGCGACCCGCCACAGATCGTCGGTCGACGGCTCGATCACGTCGGCGGCCTTCGAGACCTCGAGCATGCCGATGATCGCCGGCTCGGCGCTGCGGTCGGACGCCGCCCGGATCGGCAGGTCGTAGTAGTACTGGTCGGCCTCGATGTCGCCGCGCGTGTTGGGCACCAGGATCATGGCGTTCAGCCGCCGCAGCTGGGCCTCGGTCTCGTCGGCGATCGGCGGGGTGGACGCCCGCGTGCTCGGCAGCACCGTGACCTTCCAGCCGGCCGCGGCGCGCGACAGGTCGCGCATCGTCGACTCGCTCGGCGCGCGGAACGCCGACGGCTGGGTCTCGACGTAGAACCGCAGCGCGGTCGCCACCGCGCGTGCCTCGCGCTCCAGCGCTGCCCGCCGCTCCGAGCGCCGCGAGCGCAGATCGAACCAGGCGTACGACGCCGACACCACGGCCACGACCAGCGCGGTCGCCATCGTGATCCGCGTCGCGACCTTCACGGCATCACGTGACCATAGCTAGTGTGTCGTGCTGCTGGTGACGGACGGCGTCGTGGCCTCGATCGGCTCGGGCTCGGGGCGGGCGCGCTCGGCGTTGGCCCCCGGCTCGGACCGCTCGCGCTTCACGCGCACCGGGGTGGCGTCTTG
>DATBBB010000517.1:0-3589 GCA_036271215.1 Kofleriaceae bacterium
GGTGACCTGCGAGGTCACGCCGCACCACCTGGCGCTGACCGACGAGGCGTGCGCGCACTACGACACCCGGACCAAGGTGATGCCGCCGCTGCGTACCGCGGCCGACCAGGAGGCGCTGCTCGAGGGCCTGGTCGACGGCACGATCGACTGCATCGCGACCGACCACGCGCCGCACTCGCCGGTCGAGAAGGACGTCGAGTTCGAGTGCGCGGCACCCGGCATGCTCGGGCTCGAGACCGCGCTGCCGATCATCCTCGACTTCGTGCGGATGGGCTCGCTCGACGACAAGCGGGCGATCGCCGCGCTGACCGGCGCCCCGGCGCGCGCGTTCGGCCTGCCGGGCGGCGGGCTCGCGGTCGGCGCGGTCGCCGATCTGTGCGTGATCGATCCCGAGCGGCCGATGACGATCACCGCCGACGAGCTGGCGAGCAAGTCGAAGAACACGCCGTTCCTCGGCCAGACCCTCGCGGGCCGCGCGGTGCTGACCCTGGTCGAGGGTCGCGTGATGTTCGATCTCGACGGGAGGGCGCGATGAGCCCGACGAGCGAGGCGGGCGCGCCGGGCGGGTCACGCTGGCCCGCCGCGCTCGTGCTCGAGAACGGCAACATCTACCGCGGCGAAGGGTTCGGCGCGCGGGTCGAGTCGATCGCCGAGGTCGTGTTCAACACCTCGATGACCGGCTACCAGGAGATCATCTCCGACCCGTCGTACTGCGGCCAGATCGTCGTGATGACGGCGACCCAGATCGGCAACGTCGGGGTCAACCCGGCCGACCTCGAGGCCGCGCGCGTGGCGTGCGCCGGGCTCGCGATCCGCGAGCTGTCGCCGCTGCCGGCGAGCTGGCGCGCCGAGCAGCCGCTGGGGACCTGGCTCGATACCAGCGGCGTGCCGGGGATCGACGGGATCGACACCCGCGCGCTGACCCGCTGCCTGCGCGACGCCGGCGCGATGCGCGGGGCGATCACACCGCACGTCGCCGAGCTCGGCGCGGTGCTCGCCCGGGTGCGCGCCGCGCCGACGATGGCCGGGCTCGATCTGGTGCCGCGGGTGACGTGCGCCGAGCGCCACGAGTGGAGCGAGCCGACCTGGCGCGCGCTCGACGACGGCCGCGCCGTGCCGCCGCCGCCGATCGCGCACCACGTGGTCGCCTACGACTTCGGGATCAAGACCAACATCCTGCGCCAGCTGCGCGACGTCGGCTGCCGGGTCACGGTGGTGCCGGCGACCACCCCGGCGCGCGCCGCGCTCGAGCTCGGGGCCGACGGGTTCTTCCTGTCCAATGGCCCCGGCGATCCGGCGACCGTCGACTACGGGATCGCCGCGGCCCGCGCGCTGTGCGCCAGCGGCAAGCCGGTGTTCGGGATCTGCCTCGGCCACCAGATCCTCGGGCTCGCGCTCGGCGGCCGGACGTCGAAGCTGTCGTTCGGCCACCACGGTGCCAACCACCCGGTGCTCGACCGCACGACCGGCAAGGTCGAGATCACCTCGCAGAACCACGGCTTCATCGTCGATCCGGCGTCGCTGCCGTCCGGCGTGCAGCTGACCCACGAGAACCTGTTCGATCACAGCAACGAGGGCATCGCGGTCGAGGGCAAGCCGATCTTCAGCGTGCAGTACCACCCGGAGGCGAGCCCCGGGCCGCACGACGCGAGCTATCTGTTCGCGCGGTTTCGCGATCACCTGCGCAAGGCCACGTGAGCCCGCGACGTGAGCCCGGGATGACCACGGCCGCGCTGCTCGACGAGGTGATCGAGGCGCTCTACGCGCGCCACACCGCGGACCCCGAGGCCGCCGCGGTCGCGCGCCACGCCTACGAGGAGCGCCGCGGCAAGGTCCACCAGGAGGACGAGCTGTGGGAGGCGTGGAGCGCGGCGTTCGTCGAGTGGTACGTGGTCGAGCGCGTGGCGCCGGACGAGACCGTGCCGGCCGCGGCGCGGACCTACCGCGAGCTCGCGGCGGCCGGTGATCCGCGGGCCGACGTCGCGCGCGCGCTGGTGACCTCGCAGCGCAGCCTGTACGAGATCCGGGCGATCACGCGCGGCCGGATCGAGCTGCTCGATCTGCTCGGCGGTGCGGTGTTCAACGTCGACGAGCAACGCGCGCTGCACGGGGTCGAGGTCGGCGACGTCGCCGAGCTCCGGCTGATCGGGATCGCCGGCGAGGTCCAGTTCGGCCGCACGTTCATCTATCACCCCAAGGCGGCGCGCGGCGCGATCGTCGAGCGGGCGCGGGCGATGCTCGGCGGTGGCGCGACCCGGCGCGACGTGATCGACCACATCGCGCAGCTCCGGGTCAACGTCACGCGCTATCGCCACATGCCGGTCGCGCGGGTCTACGAGCTCGGCGCGCGGATCACGGGATGACCCGGGGGCTGACCCGGGCGCGCGGGCTCGCGGCGGCGGTGATGGTCGCGGCGGGCGCGGCCCACGCCGACAGCCCGCGGATGACGCCGGCGGCGATCGAGGTCGATCGCGACACCGCGCCGGCCGGCCGGATCGGGTTCGGGTTCGACGGCGGTGAGCCGGTCGACGCGTGGGGCGTGTCGCTCGCGACCAGCTGGATCGATCAGCCGATCCGGATCGGCGCCGGCGGGTTCGGCCCCGGCGCGCCGGCGAGCGATCCGGTGCGCCGGCGCGAGACCGTGACGCTCGGCGCCGCGCTCGCGCTCGGCGACAGCGCGGTGCTCGACGCCGCGGTCCGCGGCTCGCACCAGGTCGGCGATCGGCTCGCGGCCGACGGCGATCCGGCGCAGCTCGCGCACCTCGTGTTCCAGGATCTCCGGATCGGCGGGCGGATCCGGGTCGCCGGCGATCGCGATCGCGCCGCGCTGCTGCGCGCCGACGTGACCGTGCCGACCGGCGACGAGGCCCAGCTCGCCGGCGACGCGCGGTGGACCGCGGCGTGGAGCCTGATCGGCCGTGCCACGGTGGCCGGCGACGTGGTGATCGCGGCCAGCGCCGGGATCCGGCTGCACGGCGCCGAGGTCGCGGTCGGCGATCACCTGATCGGCGACGAGCTGTTCGCCGCGGCCGGCGTCGCCATCCCGGTGGTGCCGGCGGGCGCCAGCGGACCGCTCGGCGCGCTGGCGCTGACCGGCGAGCTGCTCGGCGCGCTCGGCGATCACGTCGGCATGCTGGCGGCGCCGAGCCCGCTCGAGGCGCGGATCGGCGCGATCGTCCGGCCGCGCGCGGGGCTCGCGATCGGCGTGCACGCCGGCGCCGGGCTCGACGATCAGATCGGCGCGCCGCGCGCCCGGCTCGTGATCGAGCTGGCGTGGACGCCACCCGCCTCCCCGGCGACGCCGGCCGGGCCGCGCCCACCGAGCTCCGGAGCCGACGACGATGACGCGGACGACCCGCCGTGACGTGAATCCGGCCGGGCGCGATGCTAGAACCGAGCGCGCATGCTCAGGTCCACCTCGTGGTTCGTCGCGCTCGGGCTCGCAACCGTCACCACCGCCGGCCCGGCGGCGCACGCCGACCCGGTGCCGATCGCGATCGCCAGCTGCGGCGAGAGCAAGCTCGAGGTCGCGCCGCGCACCGCCAACGGCCCCGGCGAGCTGCACGCGGTGATCGCGAGCGGCGGCAAC
>DATBBB010000518.1:0-3412 GCA_036271215.1 Kofleriaceae bacterium
GACCACATGCGATGGCAGCCCGCGCAGTCCTGGTGGGGGCGCGCGGCGGTCGACCGGGACGCCGAGATCGATGTCGTGGCGCACCATCGCGAGGATCGAGCTCGCCTGCTCGTCGGCGAGGTCAAGCTCTCGCTCGACGCGGCCGATGTTCCGCGTCTGCTCCACGCGCTCGAGGAGAAGACCCGATCTTGCGACTGGGCGCGGAACAAACAGCTCACGCTGCGATTGTGGACGATGCGCTGGCGCGGCCGAACCCGTCGCCCGCCCTCGGTGATCGACGCACGCGAGCTGATCACAAGCTGGCGCGACGCTTACGGCCGTGGTGATCAGCGAGTCGTGGAAATGCCGCTCAGGTCGCGACGCTGATCACGTCGTCGGCTCTTTGCCGGACCGAGCGCCCCGGCACGCGTGGCTCACGCAGTAGCGCTAAGGCGAGCCGTGCAGGCGATGGAGGGCGTCGGTGGCGGCGCGGCGGACTTCTTGTTTGAGGTCCGGTGGCGTGGTGGTGTCGCGGGGGAGCGTGGAGAGCGCCAGATCGTAGCTGGCGATGGCCTGCGGCCGGTCGCCGGCAGCGTCGTAGGCTTCGGCCAGGCTCTCGTAGGCGTTGGATGAGTCCGGCCAGAGCGCCACGTTGAGCCGGAAGATCAGGATCGAGCCGGCGAGGTTGCCGCGCACGCGGACGCGGTAGCCGAAGCTGTTGGTGCGGCCTTCGTCGAAGGCGCCGGGCTCGGTCTGGCGCAGGGCGCGGGCGGCGGCGACGGCGGATTCGACGTGGCCGGCCTCGAGCTCGAGCAGCGGCGCGGTGGCTTCTTCAGGGAGCCGGCGCAGCGACTCGGTGCGCGCGGGATCGGTCCGGGTGAAGGTCAGGGTGCCGGCGTCGACGTGGACGCGGGCCGCGTCGTCGAGCGCGACGAAGGTATCCGCGGCGACCGGGACGAGCTCGACCGGCTCGGCGAACGGCCGGCGGAGCTCGAGCTTGCCCGCGGCGGCCGCGAGGGAGACCGGCTGCTCGGCGGTGCCGTAGCGGCCCGTGAGCGACGGCAAGCGGGTGGCATCGATCGCGACGCGATCGATCGGCGGGTCGGCGCCGTCCCAGCCGTACTCGGCGAACACCGCGCGCTCGAGCTCGCGGAACAGGGGGAAGCTGTTGTCGGAGTTGGCCATGATGATGATGCCGTAGCCGCGATCGAGGCTCGCGACTGCGTCGGCCTGGAACCCGGTGTCGGCGCCGCCGTGGCCGAACAGCCGGGCGCCGTTGCGGGTGAACAGGAACACGCCGAGGCCGACCTCGCCGCCGTCGGCGGGTGCGACCGCGGTGGTCATCTGGAGCGCAAGCGCGCGCGGCAGCTTGTCGGAGGTGCCGGCGCGGGCGCGCTGCAGCTCGAGGAAGAACCGCGCCAGATCGCTCGGCGTGGTCCACAGGCCGGCCGCCGCCATCTCGGGGTAGACGTTGCGCTTGCCGGGGACGACCTTGCCGTCGATGTCGTAGCCGGTGGCGGCCTGGGCGAGGCGAGCCGGCGGCAGCGGTTGCTCGTAGGTGCTATGCGCCATGCCGAGCGGCCCCAGGACGCGCTCGGCGAGCAGCTGGGGGTACGGCCGGCGGAGCTGATCGACGAGGGCGAGCTGGGTGATCGAGATGCCGCCGCCCGAGTAGCGGTACGCCTTGCCGGGCGCCTGGTCGACGACGATCCGCGGGGTGTTGGCCGGCGGCGCGCCGTCGAGCACCTGGACCAGCGACGGCACCGGGGTGCCGGCGACGTAGCCCGGGAAGCCGTGGACGTTGGTGCCCGCGGTGTGGCTGAGCAGCAGGCGAAGGGTGATCGGAGCGCCGCGCGTCAGGTCGTTGTCGGCGAGCTTCCAGGACCGGAGCGCGTCGTTGATCGGGGCGTCGAGGCCGAGCGTGCCCTGGGCCACCGCCTGGAGCTGGGCGAGCGCGTTGACCGACTTGCTGATCGAGCCGGCCTGGAACAGCGTGGTCTCGGTGACCGGCGCGCGGGTGTCGAGGTCGGCAACGCCGAAGCCGCGGGCCCACGCGAGCCGGCCGTGATCGAGCACCGCGATGCTCACGCCGTGGACGTGGTACTTGCGCATCCGGTCCTCGAGCGCGTACCGGACGTCCTCGCCGCGCACGCGGACCGGCGGCAGCAGGCCATGCACGATGCGGTCGAGGTGCGCGGCCTCGGCGGCGCTGTCCGGGGCGCGCCCGGGCGGTTCCGGGGCCGGGCTGGTCCCGCACCCACACGCACCCCCGAACACGGCGGCCAGGACGAGGATCTTCACGGCGGCACCATAACGCGGGAGGCCCGCGGGGGCTGCGCCAGGCCGCACGCGACGCCTCGGCCTCTGCCTCGGTCTCTGCCTCGGTGCCGGATCGCAACGCAGATTGCAACGTCGAGGCGGCGCGACGCCAGGCGCGGCAACGAAGAGCGCAGGATCTGCGCGGCGAGGCGGGTCCAGTCATGCGAGCTCCGGGGTTAAGTCAACGTGAAACGTGTAACTCGCTGATCATTCATGCACCGGGCACGCGCCAGGCATGCGCCGAAGCACGGGCCAGGTGATCGCGCCGGTCGCCGTCGAGCATGCCGGCGCGCCAACGGCCCCGGCTGCCCTTGTGGCCCGCGCGCCGAGCTTCGATGATCGCCCAGATCCCGAGCTACCCAAGGTCCGTCCCCATGAATTACTCCGAGCTCCTTGCCAGCACGCCGATGTTCGAGAACCTGGCCGCAGAGGATCTGCGCGTGCTGGCCGATAGCCTCATCGAGCGCCGGTTCGAGGCCGGCGAGGTCATCCTGCAGCTGGGCGACCACGGCACGTCGATGTTCATCGTCGCCGCTGGCCACGTGAACATCTTCCTGCCCGGCGAGGCGTCGCGCCGGATCTCGCTCAAGGACATCACGATCGGCGAGTACCTCGGCGAGCTGGCGCTGTTCGACGACAAGCCGCGGTCGGCGAGCGCGATCGCGACCACCGAAGCGACCCTGCTCGAGCTCGATCGCGAGACCTTGTCGCGCTACCTCGCCCAGCGGCCCCAGGGCGCGATGACGTTGCTGCGCACGCTCGCCGGCCGGCTGCGCGCGACCAACGAGATGCTGTCGCAGCGCGCCGCGAAGAACGTGGTCGCCGAGATCGACAGCAAGCTGACGTGGAGCCAGAAGCTCGCGGACAAGGTCGCCGAGCTGAACGGCAGCTGGGCCTTCATCATCGGTCTCTTCGTGATCACCGGCCTCTGGATGGTGCTCAACAAGGCCGGCGTCTTCGAGAAGCCGTTCGACGAGTATCCGTACGTGTTCTTCAACCTGGTCCTCGCGATCCTCGTTTCGCTGCAGGGCCCGCTCATCGTGATGAGCCAGAACCGATCGTCGACCAAGGATCGCGCGCAAGCCGAGACCGACTTCCAGGTCAACCTCAAGAA
>DATBBB010000519.1:0-10132 GCA_036271215.1 Kofleriaceae bacterium
GCTCCGATCGTCGGCTCGACCGCCGGCCCGATGGCCGCGTCAGATCGTCCGCGCCGGTCGCGCGTTGCTAGCTCGATGACCCGGCTCGGGGCGGTCTGGCTGTGCGCGGCGCTCGCCGCGTGCGGCGGCAATGACAAGAAGCCGGCCACGACCCCCCAGCCCGGCGCTGGGTCCGGATCCGCGCAGGCGATGACGGACCCGGGCGATCCGAACAGCCCCGCGGGCACGACCGGCGGCGCTGCGGGGACCGGCGGCGCTGCGGGGACCGGCGGCGCGGGCGCGACCGCCAGCGGCGGCCCATCCGGCGGCGGCCAGCCCGGCGCCACCGGCGCCACCGCCACCGCCGACCCGCTCAACCCGACCGTCACGCTGCCCAACTACGACCCGGATCCGGCGCAGGCCAAGACCCAGGTCGATCAGCACCTGCAGGTCGCGCGCGCGGCGCTGGCCAGCCCGACCCCGGACGCCGAGGCCGCGCTGCACGAAGCCCGCCTGGCGCTGCAGATCGACGCCGCCAACGTCGACGCCGCGGCGATGGTCGCGTTCGCCTACTACCACAAGAAGCTGTACGACACCTCCGAGCTCGTGCTCGACGACCTGTTCAAGCGCGACTCGGCCAAGCAGAACGCCAACGTCTACTACGTCTACGGCCTGGTCTACGACCACACCAACCGCCCCGACCAGGCGGTGCTGTCGTTCAAGAAGGCGGTCGATCTCAACCCCAACCACGCCAGCGCGCTGGTCAACCTCGGCGTCCACCAGCTGCAGAACACCCAGTACGCCGAGGCGCTGCAGTCGTTCCAGCGGCTGGTCAACCAGTTCGGCCGGGCCGACGCGATCACCTTGACCTCGCTCGGCTCGGCGTACCGCGGCCACGCCGCCGACTACCCGACCGGCTCGCCCGACCGCGACGACAACGTCCGGCACGCCGAGGCCGCCTACAAGCGCGCGCTGCAGGCCAACACCAGCTACGGCCCGGCCTACTACAACCTCGGCCTGCTCTACCTCGACAACGACCCGTTCCCCGGCCTGCCCGACCCGATCACGCGGCTCAACACGTCGAAGTCGTACTTCGATCAGTACAAGAACATGCCGAACCTCGACATGAAGCTGTACGACGACCGCATGAAGGACGTCACCCGCGCGATCAAGCGCGCCGAGAAGCAGCAGAAGCAGCAACAGAAGCAGCAGCAGAAACAGCAGAAGACCAAGAGTGGCGCCAAGCGCGGCAGCAACCCATAGTCGAAGCCAAGGACGCCCATGACCACACCCCCGAGCAAGCTGGCACGCACCTCGCTGTTCGCCGCCGCGATCACCGCGGGCCTCGCGCTGTGGGGTCCGGCGGCGCCGCGCGCGCACGCCGAGGGCTGCCCCGATGACCAGGGCGATCAGGGCGAGAAGAAGCAGGGCAAGTTCCACATCGAGTACATCAACGGCAAGCCGGTCACCGTGATCGACACCGTGGTCTCGGTGTGCGGCAAGGTCCCGCGGCCGAGCGTGGTCTACGTGCTCACCGCCAAGAACATCGACTACGAGTGGGAGAGCCTCAAGCAGGACTTCATGCCGCTGATCCTCGCGACCGTGAAGAAGGCGCCGTTCTGATGGCGGCACCACCCAAGTCTCCCGCGGCGCCGGGCGCCGGCCACCGCATCCTGCGGATCGGCGTGCTGCTCGGCGGCAAGATCATCGAAGAGCGGCTGATCCGCGACCGGATCCCGGTCACGCTCGGCCAGTCGATGCGCAACACGTTCTCGATCCCGATCGAGGGCCTGCCGCTCGAGTTCACGCTGTTCGCGCTCGATGAAGGTCGCTACTCGCTGCGGTTCTTGTCGCGGATGGACGGCCGGCTCAGCGACGCCGGCGGCCAGGTCAACACGCTCGAGGCGCTCAAGGCGCGCGGCGCGCAGAAGGTCGACGACTACTACCAGGTGGCGCTGACCGAGGGCGCGCGCGGCAAGCTGTCGTTCGGCGACCTGACGATCCTGTTCCAGTTCGTCACCGAGCCGCCGCGCCAGCCCAAGCCGATGCTGCCGGCGTCGGTCCGCGGCACGTTCGCCGATCGGTTCGATCCCCGGCTATCGGTGATCCTGGGCGCGTCGATCCTCGTCCACTTCGCGATCGTGATCGCCGCGCTGCTGTTCGACGTCGAGGCCGACAACGGCATCGCCGAGCGCGCGTACAACCTGGTGTTCAAGCAGGACACCTACACCGTCGATCTGAGCCAGCCCAAGCCGGAGGCCCAGACCGGCTCGGCGACCGGCCCGACGGCGCCCGAGAAGAAGCCGGACAAGCCGGCGCCGACCAAGGCCCCGGACAAGGGCGACGCCGGCAAGCCCAACAAGCCCGACCAGGCCGCGATGCAGGAGGAGGCCAACGCGTTCGCCAACGCGCTGACCGGCGAGGGCCTGAACGGCACCAGCGACGGCGACATGAGCAAGCGCCGGCCGGGCAACGACCTCGGCATGGAGATCAACCAGGTCCGCGAGGGCGGGCAAGAGGTCAAGGTCGGCGGCGGCGCCGGGCGCGGCTCGCGCGGCGACGGCGATGCCCGGGTCGGCACCGGCCACGGCCCCAACATCAACGGCCCGGGCAGCACCGAGAGCGCCGGCGGCGGCAAGCAGCAGGAGAAGGCCCCGACCGGCCGGATCTCGGTCGCCGACAAGCAGTCGTTCGACGAGTCGACGCTGACCCCGGACATCCTGCTCGCCAAGATCCAGTCGGTCTACATGTCCGGCCTCAAGCGCTGCTACAAGGAGTTCCTCAAGAAGGACGCCAGCGCGCGCGGCAAGGTCACGCTGAGCCTCACGGTCAACGAGACCGGCCGCACCACCAAGGGCGCGGCCCACGGATTCTCGGGCGAGGTCGACGAGTGCATCGGCAACCTGATGACGACCTGGCGGTTCCCGATCCCCAAGGACAAAGATAACGAGCCGACCGAGGCCAGCTTCTCGATCGCGCTGCAGCTGGTCCCGGACTGATAGGGCGGGACCTTCCGTCCCCGCTTGCGGGATATCGAGCGATGAGCGCGCCGGAAGAACCGTCGTGGTGGGATTCGATCCCGCGGCTCGAATTCCGCTGGGGCCACCGGTTCTTTCCGGCCTGGACGACCATGGGCCGCCTGGGCGCGCTCGCCGGCATCGCCCTGTTCGGGTACCTGGGCGTGAAGCTCCAACTGCCTACGCCGGTGATTGTGCTCGTCGTGGCCGCCAACGTTGCATCGTTCCTCGCCTGGCGCTTCGTCGGGCGGCGCTGGCGACGCGGTCGCTACATCCTCCTCGAGCATGCGGCGCTCGCCGCTGCGACGACGGTGGGCGCGTCGGCGCTGTTCCTGGTGCCTGCCCGCATCGTACTCGGCGCCTGGGCGCCTGCGATGGCACTGACGATCGCGTTCGGCCGGCTGGGTTGCCTGTTTCATGGCTGCTGTCACGGACAACCGTCGCTGTGGGGCCCGCGCTACCGCTGGTTGTGGCCGGCTGTCACCGGCGGCCGCTGGGCCGGCGTTCGCTATCTCCCGACCCAGCTCATCGAGGGTGCGGTGCTCGCGGCCCTCGCGGTGGCTGGGTCGGCGCTGGCTCTCGGTAATCCCGGCACGGCCGCGGCGACGATCCCCGTAGCGTATGCAGTGGCGAGATTCGAGCTCGAGCGCTGGCGCGGCGATGACCGCGCCTACTACGGTCCACTCTCCCACAGCCAGTGGCTCAGCGTGGGTGTGCTGGTGGTCGTCGCCACTACCGGTGCCACAGCCATCGGGCTCGCGGGCATCGGCGCCACATCGCTGCTCTTCATTCTGCGCCTGCGCCGCCTCGTGCCGCCGCCATTCATTTCGGCGCCTGCGGGGCTAGAAATGCTCGAGCGCGCCGCCAACGAGGCGCTGGCGGGCCGGCAGGCCTTCGCGGGCGCCGTCGCCTTCATCCCCAAGGGCCCAGATGGCCCTGATGGCGTGCACGTGCGTGTGGCTCCGGGACACAGTGCGCTGTCACGCGCCGCGGCGGCGGCACTGACGCGCGTGCTCAACCCTTGAGCCGGCTCGACGTGCGCGCGATGTCGTCCAGCTGTTGCCGCACGTGCTGGTTGCCCGGGTATTTCGCCAGGAGCTCGCGGACCGCCTGCTGCAGCTCGTCGGCCTCCATGTCATCGCGGTCGACGAGCCGTGCGTAAAAGCGGATCGTGGCGAGCTCGAACGCAAGCTCGGTCACTGACCCATGCCGCTTGGCCACATCCGAGAAATCCCCGGCATACGTTCGGAAGACATCCGGATCACCCGAGGCGGCCTTCAGGTACACGTCGAGGGCTTCGCGCTCGCGTTGGCGTCCCCCGAGCAGCAAGAGTACATCCGCGTACCCGCCAAGAATTTTCGAGGTCGGGTGGCGCCGGGCGAGCTCGGTCCAGAACGCCACATAGCTGGTGGCGTCTTCCGGCGTGCGCGTGCCCCAGCGGGGGCGACCGCGATCCACGAGATCGTCGATGGTTGCTGGGTCGAGCGTTGGTTCCGCGTCGAGGACGGCGCCGAGCCGGGCCAGCCAGCCGCGGATGTCAGCTGGGTCCTTTGCCTTGAGTAGCGCGGCCACGCGATCGGATTGCGGTGCGGTCATGGCGCCTGCTTCTGCTGTGGCGTGGAGCCGTCGTCGACCTGCAGATCATCGCCATCACCGTACAGATCGCTCACCTTGACCGCCTCGCTCATCGACATCCGCTTGTTCGTCGTCGACGATCCAGCGCATCCATCGATACTCTCGAACTTGAACTCCTCGGGAGTCGGCGCCTCCGAGATCACGGCGCTCACCAGCGTTGCGCCGGCATAGCCTTCGTTCGAGTCCACGCCGTCGGCCCCTTGACTGTATACGGTCATCCAAGAGAGTCGGTAGACGATATTGAAGTACACGGTCGCGTCCGGGTTGGTCTCGTTCAGCATGTCGAGCTTGTCCGCTTGATCTTCCAAGCTCTCCCGAAGCTCGGCTTCCACTTGGGGTGCCAGCCGTTCCAGATCCTGACGGATCAGGCTCTGCTCGATGCTGGCCATCCACTTGGACAAAAAGTAATCCAAGATGAGCGTCGCGAGAATCGCGAGCCCGGCCTTCCCTACATTCTTGAGACCGCCCTTGATCTTCTCCCGGAACTTGGGGTCGTTCTTCCAGCGCATGCGCAGGCGATTGATGCTCTTGGTCGGGCTGAAGTTCTTGAGCTTGAGCATGCGCAGCGAATTGAAGAGTTGCCGGGTCTCCTTCCCCTCCGCATCGAAGTGGACGCTCTCTGCTGAGAACTTCTTGAACACTTGTTTCGGGAGCTTCATGAAGCTCTTCACCGCGCTACGGAGCGACCCGCGCGGACCTTGGAAGTGCCCCGAGTGGTTGTCGATCTTGACGATCTTACCGCCCTGGATCTCGACCATGCCCGCGCTCAGAACCTTCGGATCCTTGCCGCCGATGAGGGTCGGATGCGGCATGTTCTTCTGCAGACGCTTACCCACCCAGATCTCGCCCGACTCGTCGACGACGTACATGAATGAGCCGTTGCTGAACTCGCCCGCGATCTTGCCGTTCTTCACCGTCTCGGAGAGCCTGGCCGCCGTCGGGTTCTTGATGTAGCCGCGATCCTCCTGCCAGACCTTTCCAAGCGAGTGATCGGCGTCATCGATCCAGCGAATCTTGTCCTCGGCGAGAGCGCCGGGCACCACGCTGGGATAGCGCGGCAGTCGCGTGCGCGTCGCAGCAAAGAGGATCGGCTGTCCGGCGTTCTCGCCCGTCGCGAGCTTGTCGACGAACGCATTGGCCTCGCGCTCGACGGGATCGTTGGGCGTGGTCACGCCCGCTCCCATCGGACCTTCGGGCTGGAGCGTGTGCGCAACCTCGTGCGCGATGAGCCGCTGCCCTTCCAGGGATGCCGGATCGTACGCGTTCGCCGCGAAGTAGATGTCCTTGCCCACGGCAAACGCTCGGGCGGCGACCGCGGCGGCGGCCTGGGCAGCCGCATTGTCATGGTGGACGCGGACATGACTCAGATCCGCGCCGGCAGCCGCTTCGAGCTCCAACTTGAGCCCGGCGGGCAGCGGCTCGCCGCTACCTTCGTTGATCGCCCGCGTGAGCACCGGTCCCATCCCGCCCGGCGGTGGCGCGAGCGCGGCAGCCGCGGTCGCGCCACCGCCATCGATGTCACCCACGAGCCAGTCGTCAGCCGCGGCGATCTCCGTCGCCGACGGTGCTACAGCCTGCGCCCGCTCCGTCTCGGCACCTGGTTCCGGCTGTCGTCGGATCTGTGCGACGTGCGCGAGCGCTTGCTCCTTGAGCATGAACCACGCCGCATTGCCGCGCCCTGCTCCGATAGCTGTCGCGCGCCAATCCGCAGCTTCGCGATTCCACAGCGCCCACGAGCGATTGCGCACCCGCGCGGCGTTCAGCGCAGCGTCGCTCACGGTAGGTGCCTGGGCAAGCAACCCCTCGGCCTCGCGCTCGATCGCCGCGTGCTCTCGTTGCAAGCGCTCGTCATGTGCGAGCCCATTGGCCAGGTGCCAACGAGCGGAGCGCAGCTCTTGTCGCAACGTGTTACCCGCCACCAGCGCGGCGCCGTGATCGATCGCCGCGACTGCCTGCGCGAGCTTGGTCATCTGGAGCCGGCCGGCGCCCAGCGCGCCCCGGAGAAAGCCCAACGACTCCTCCGGCGAGACTTGTTCGAGCTCGCGTCGTGTCGCTCGGCTCGGACCGAGTTCGGCCCCGAGGCGGGCGTGGCCATGGTCTGCAGGCACGAGTGTGGTCTTGTGCGCCGCAGGAGTGGTAAGCACATCGCCGACCGCGTCGGCGCTGGATGCGGCATCAACCTGGGTCCACTTACCGATCCTCGGGCCAAGCTGTTCGCGACGCGCGGCGATGCGCTTGGCTACCTCTGCGAAGCGCTCGCGCGCCAGATCTTCGTCGCACAGGCCTTCGCCATTCGTGACTTCGCGACGCACGCGGTCCCAGACCGCTGCAGACACGGCCGGAGCCAGGCCGTGTCGCTGGCCCTCCGCGATCGGATCAAAGTCCTCGCGACGCGAGCGGGCATGGCCAAAGTTATCGCCGCGGAGCCGCCGCTCCTTCACGGCGCGCCTCTCGCGGGCCCGGTGGCCACCCTCACCAACTCACCCCCACGAGCACACGCTAACCAAAGTTGATACCCCAATACAAGTAGCGCCGACCGTCTCAGTGGCAACGATTGGCAAACAGCGTCGTGCGAAGTGTTCCGGCGGCGGCCTCTCCCGTCCCCGGGCAGCGGGTCAGCGGCGGCCGCGGCGCAGCCGCTTGGTCACCACGCCGAGCTCGTCGCGCAGCCATTCGAAGTCGCCGCGGGCGCGGCGCAGCCACCAGGCGACCAGCGCGAGCGTGACGATCGCGCCGATCGCGGCGATGATCGCGAGCCGGAGCGGGCCCAGCACCGACGCTTCGCGCAGCGCCTCGGCGGTCGGCCACGCGATCGCCGCGATCACCAGGCCGGCGATCAGCCCCGGGATGTGCGCGGCGCCGAACGCGCGCCAGGTCAGCGTGCAGTGCCTCATGCCGAGCCACGAGCACAGCAGGTACATCAGCGCGATCGACACCGCGGTCGATGCGGCGATCCCCGGGATGCCGAGCGGCACCATCAGCGCGGCGCCGCCGATCACGAACCCGGCGTAGATCAGATTGACGATCGCCAGGCCGTACACCGCGCCCGCGGCGTTGGCGACCACCACGCCGACCTTGTAGCTGACCCGCATCAGCATCACGAGCGCGAGGATCTGGAACGGCAGCACCGCGTCGTTCCACCGCGGCCCCATCAGGATCCGGATCGCCTCCGGCGCGATGACGATCAGCACCGCGCTCGCCGGCAGCAGGATCAACGCGTTGACGAAGATCATCCGGCGAAACCCGGCGCCGAGCCGCACCGGATCGCCCTGCAGCCGCGAGAACGCCGGGAACAGCACGTTGCCGACCAGGTTGGTGAACACCGCGCCGGGCAGCTTGATCAGGTCGTAGGCCCGCGTGTAGTAGCCGAGCTTGGTCGGCCCCAGCGAGTGGCCGACCACGACGTTGTCGCCCTGGGTCGCGATCACGCTCGCGAGCTGGAAGATCGTCTGCCCGGCGCCGAACCCGAGCAGGTGGCCGAGCTTCTCGCGATCGACCCGCAGCGTGAACGCCGGCCGGTACAGCACGAGGAACGCCAGCGTGCTCGAGCCCTCCTCGACCAGGTAGCCGGCGACCAGCGACCACGGCCCGGCCCCGGCGCTCGCGAGCACCATGCTGGTGATCGAGCCCGCGGCGTACGACAGCGTGTCGATCAGCGCGACCGCGCGGAAGTTCATCGCGCGCTGGCACAGCATCTGCGACGTCATCGCCACGCCGCGCAGCACGAAGATCAGCGACAGCGCGCGCAATAGGTTCACGCACTGCGGGCTGTGATAGATCTGGCCGACCAGCGGCGCGGTCACCGCGATCAGCGCCGCGAGCGCCACGCCGAGGTAGCTCGACACCGCGAACGCGGTCGCGACGTGACCGGCCTCGAGGTCCTTGCGCTGGATCAACGCCGGGCCGATCCCGAGGTCGCGCACCATGTGGAGGATCGCGATCACCGACAGCGCGGCGGCGACCACGCCGAAGTCGCGCGAGCTGAGCACGCGGCCGAGCACGACCACGACCAGCAGCCGCATCGCGTTGGTCGACACCGCGCCGACCAGGTTCCAGGAGATGCCGCGCCGGACCTGACGCGGGATCTGGCTCTGGCTCGCGTGGGCCGGACTGTTGTCTGCCAAGCTCGCGCGATCTTGGGGGTCACGGCACGCAGACGCAACCCCCGGCGCGACCGCTGAGATAAGGTCGGTGAATGTCACGGGTCGTAGTCATCGGCAGCGGCGGTCACGCCAAGGTCGTGATCGCCACCGCGCGTGCGGCGGGCTTCACGGTCGCCGGCGTGGTCGACGACGATCCGGCGCGCTGGGGCCAGCATGTGCTCGGGGTCTCGATCACCGGTCCGGCCGCGCCGGTGCTCGACGATCCGAGCGCGTTCGCGGTGCTCGCGATCGGGGTCAACCGGGCCCGCCAGCGCCGCGCGTCCGGTGCGCGCTGCCAGCTCGCGACGGTGGTTCACCCCAGCGCGATCATCGACCCGTCGGTCGCGATCGGCCCGGGCAGCGTCGTGTTCGCCGGCGCGGTGATCCAGCCCGACGCCGTGCTCGGTGCGCACGTCATCGTCAACACGGGTGCGTCGGTCGACCACGACTGCGTGCTCGGTGACTTCGTGCACATCGCCCCCGGCGTGCGGCTCGCCGGCAACGTCACGCTCCAGGCCGGCGCATTGCTCGGCGTCGGTGCGGTCGCGATCCCCGGGATCCGCGTCGGGGCCTGGGCCACGGTCGGTGCCGGCGCGGCCATCGTCCGCGACCTGCCGGCCGAGTGCGTCGCCGCCGGTGTGCCCGCGCGGCCCCGCCCGCGGTAGCCCCGAAACCCTTTGAACCCCGCGGATCTACATGACAACGCGGCGATGACGCGGCGATGACGCGGCGATGACGAGACGACCACGAGAGTCCAACGAGAGCACAGCGCGCCGTGCGAGGGCGGTGTCGTGTCCGTCACCCATCGTCCGGAAATCCCGCGCTCGATCGAACGGAACCGCAGGCTCTGGTAACTAACCCCGACGCAGGTTCGGCAGTTCCAAGCCCGCCTGCGCCGTCTCCGTCCCGTCCTTATGATCGCCCGTGTTCCGCCCTACCTGCATCGCCACCCGAGGCCTTCGTGGCCCAGGTAAGGCTCCCGCGCACGCTCACCGGGATCATGCGCGAGCTCACGCGGCTCATGCACGACCCACCGCTCCTGATCTGGAGCCTGTTCGTGCTGATGATTCCGTTCTACGTGTTCTCGAGCGGGCTGCCGCAGCCGGGCGACGTGCTCGTCATCCCGCTCGTGCTGGTCGTGCTGCGATCGTGGCGCGGCCGGCTCGATCGCCGCGCGCGGCGGCCGTTCGCGACGCTGATCGCGTTCACGGTCTGGGTCATCCTCGTCGACTGGGGCTGGGCGCTGCTGACCGGCAACTTCGGCCTGTTCGGACCCGACACGTTCCTGTTGTTCCCGGTGTACTACGTCTACAACACGCTGGTGTTCCTCGTGGTGTGCGTGCTGTACCAGCGCTACGG
>DATBBB010000520.1:0-7917 GCA_036271215.1 Kofleriaceae bacterium
CCATCAGGTCATCGCGATTCTTGATCAGCTTCTCGGCGAACCGCTCGAACACCAGGCCGGCGATCGACTCACCGCAGCTCTGCTTGGTGGCGACGAACTGGTCGAAGATATGGCGGAAGTACGGGTCGCCGATCATCGTCATCGAGTCGCCGGCGCCCGATCGGCCGAGGAAGTCGTCGTCGAGCATGTGCGGCGGTGCCGGGAACGGCGGCGGCGGAAACCCCGGGTTGGTGTGCGGCGGCGGTGGCGGCGGCGCGGCGTACTGCGCCGACGGCCGGCGCGCCATCGGCGGCGGCGGCGGCGCCTGGGTCCGGACCGGCGGCGGCGTGCCCGGGCGCACCGGCGGCTTGCGCGCGGCGACCGGTCCGGAATCGGCGAGCCGGAGCTCGGACGGCGGCGGCGCGGCGTCCTGGAACCGGAACTCCGCCGGCGGTGGCTGCACGGCCGAGGGAGCCGCGGCGCGGGGCGGCCCGCCCGCGAGCAGATCGATCGTGCCGAGCCCGCCGAGGCCACCCAGCCCGCCGAGGCTCCCCAGCCCGGAGTCCGGCGCCGGGCCCAGCAGCTGATCGAGGTCCTTCTTGGCCGCCTTGGCCTCGCGGCCGAGCTTGTCGACGTGGATGTTGACGCTGCGCGCGATCGAGCCGTGCTTGCCGCCGTGAGCGTCCTCGGTCATCCGCTCGAGCTCGCCCTTGGCGAGCCGCACGGCGTCGGTGGTCAGCCGGCGCAGCGGGCGATCGGCCTCGAGGAACATCAGGCCGATGCCGAGCGCGAGCACGACGAGGAACCCGCCGCCGACCGGGATCCACGGGAAGTTGCCGAACGCCAGGTCGCTCTCCTTGATCTCCTTGAGCGAGCCGGCGAACCCGACGCCCTCGGGCCGCTTGATCAGCACCGAGTAAAACGCCTGCTTGGCCGCGGCCTCGCCGGGCAGCCGGGCGACCAGCGCGGTGTAGCGGTCGGCGCCGGCGTGGACCTCCATCGGCTGGACGTGCTGGCAGTCCGCGGTCGGGTCGTCGCCGAGCTTGCCGAGCGCGGCCAGCATCGGGCCGTGGTCGAACGCGATCGTCCGGCTGCCGGCGACGCCGTCGGCCGCCAGGTGGAACCCCATGTCGACCTCGAGCGACTTGACCAGGGTCTCGGCGAGCTGGTTGGTGACCTGGTGGCCGAGCACCACGGCGCCGACGTAGCCGCCCTGCTTGACCACCGGCGCGGCGGACACGAAGTACATCGTGCCGTTCTGCGCCCACAGATCATCGCGCAGGTAGCCGGCGAGCGCGTCGTCGATCAGCGGCCGGCCGGCGGCGACGTCGCCGAAGTCGTTGTCGTTGAGCCGGACCCGCGCGACCACGCGGCCGCGCTTGTCGATCAGCATCGCGAAGTCGGGCTTGCGGTTGCCCTGGATCGCCTTCATCACCGAGTCGCCGACGTCGCGCACCTGCTTCATGCGCGCCTCGTCGAGGTGCTCGGCGCCCGACGCCGCCTCGAGCGCATTCATGATCTCGGGCGACCGCGCGAACGCCCCGGCGAGCTCGACGCGATTGCGCGCGTCGTCGGCGAGCAGGATGTGGATCACGCTGCACGCGGTCTCGAGCCGGTTGGCCTCGACGCCGACCAGCGCGCGCTGCGCCGGGCGCGGCAGCACGAGGGCCACGGTGACCGCCACGGCGCCCACGAGCGCGATCAGGAAGAACCAGATCTTGGACCAGAACATCCGAGATCACTTCTTTCCCGGCGCTGGACCGGGCGCGGGCCCGGCAAGGTCGGCCGCAGAGACCTTCGCGGTGACTTCGATCTTGCCCTTCGACGCCACGGTGACGTCGGTCGTGGTCGGCAGCCACGCAGAGTGGCGGCCGTGGGCCTCGGCGATCGGGTCATAATAGAAGATCCGCAGCTTGTAGCTGCCGTCGGGCACGTCGGCGAGCTCGAACCGGCCGGCGTCGTCGATCGCGGCGACGTGCGCGGTCGCGACCACGACGATCTTGCCGCGCAGGTGCGGCGCTTCCGGATC
This sequence comes from Kofleriaceae bacterium, assembly GCA_036271215.1. Classification (GTDB taxonomy): domain Bacteria; phylum Myxococcota_A; class Polyangia; order Haliangiales; family Haliangiaceae; genus JABFXX01. The sequence goes on from DATBBB010000520.1 coordinate 2,009, forward strand.
GTGGATCGTGTAGATCGCCGGCTGGGCGGCGCGGAATGACTTGCTGCTGGTCGGGTTGAGCGGACCGGCGAGGAGCTTGGGGTCCTCGACCGCACCGATCGTGCGCGAGATCTTGGTCTGGTTGCGGATCACGACCTGGGCGCCGACCGGCACCGCGATCACCGGGCGCGCGAACGACTCGCCGACCAGGTCCCAGGTGACCTCGCCCGGCGCGTTCGCCGGCCCGTCGCCTTCGAGCGCGACCACGAAGTACGGCGCCAGGTTTGGCTTCTTGACCTCGGCGAGCGGGTTCTCGGTCCGGTCGAGGAAGCCCTTGTCGATGACCGGTGGGCGCTCGGGGGCCGGCGGCAGCTCGAGCTTGCCGGCCACCGTGCCTGCCCGGCTCGGCGCCGCCAAGGCCGCGAGCATACCGACGATTCTGACCGGGAGGCCGAGGCGCATGAGTCGCGCAATCGTAAGAGAGCCCGATTCCCGTGAGCAAGCGGGCGGGCGGTAGATCGCCGAGACTCATCGGCCGGTGGCTGGGGCCGGTGGCTGGGGCCGGTGGACGGCGCAAACCGCGGCACCTCACCGGTCACCTCACCCGGTCAGGGGGCTCGCCGCGCGAAACCATCCGCAACCGGCCGCCGGGCCGGACGATAGCCCGCCGCGATGCCAGCCGGGCGGTCTGCCGCGCCATGGATCGGGCGGCCGGGGCCGCTACCGGTCGCGATCGCCGTGGCGATCGGCATCGCGCTCGCGCCGGGGCTCGACCGGCTCGGGGTCGACGCGTGGCCGCGCTGGCTCGTCTGCGCAGCGGTGGTCGCGGGCTGGCACCGGCGGCGCGCGGTGGTGCTGGTCGCCGGGCTCGCGTTCGGTGCCGCGCGGGGTGCCCGGCCGGAGCCGGTCGCGCCGCCCGGGGTGATCGCCGACGACCGGATCGCCGATCGGGTGACCGGCGTGGTGCGTGGCCCGATCGTGCACGGCCCGCACGGCGATGGTGCGCTGGTCGATCCCGCCCCCGGCCCTGCCCCCGGCCCTGGCAGCGGCCCGGGCAGCGGCCCCGGCGGCGGCGACGGCATCTGGCTGTGGTCGTCCGGCCGACTCGTGCCCGGCGAGCAGGTCGTGGCGACCGGGCTGGTCCATGCGCCGCGCGGGCTGCGCGATCCGGCGGTACCCGACCACGCCGCCGCGATCCACGCCCGCGGCGCGCGGCTCGAGCTGACCGCGCAGCAGATCGTGCACCAGGGCGACGCCGGCGGGCTGACCTTTGCGGCGTGGCGGTGGGCCGACGCGACCCAGCGGCGCTGGACCCGCGCGATCGACGACGCGGGCGCGGGCGCCGATCCGCTCGGGGCCGCGGCGCTGCGCGGGATCGTCGCGGGCGATCGCGGCGAGGTCCCGGCGGCGCTCGACGATCGCTGGCGCGCGGTCGGGATCTTCCATGTACTGTCGGTCAGCGGCCTGCACCTCGCGGTGGTCGCCGGGCTGGCATACAGCGTGCTGCGCCGGCTGGTCGCGGCGTCGCCGTGGGGCGGGCGGTGCCGGCCGGCGCGCTGGGCCGCGCCCCCGGCGCTGGTGCTCGCCGTCGCGTACACGATGATCACCGGCGCCCAGCTCGCGACCCTGCGCTCGCTCGCGGTGATCGCGCTGGTGCTGATCGCCCAGCTGCTCGATCGGCCGCTGCGGCTGGTCGACGCGCTGGGCCTGGCGGCGCTCGCGATCCTGGCGTGGCGGCCGGCCGACCTGCTCGATCCGTCGTTCCAGCTGTCGTTCGTCGCGGCGCTGACCCTGGCGATGCGGCCGGCGGGCGATGGCGAGCGCGCGCGCGGCGTGCGCGGCTGGCTGGTTCGCGGGATCGCGAGCTCGGCGTGGGTCGCGCTGACCACCGCGCCGTTGACCGCGTACCACTTCCACCAGATCGCGGTCGGCGGCGTGGTCGGCAACCTGGTGCTGACGCCGGCCGTCGAGCTGGTCGCGCTGCCGCTCGGGCTCGCCGGCGCGGCGCTCGGGCTCGGCCCGGCGATCGCGCTGGCGTCGTGGATCGTCGGGCTCGCCGACCGCGGCGCCGGGCTGCTCGCGCAGGTCACGCCGGTCGGCCACGTCGCGATCGCCGGCGCGACGACGATGGTCGGGCTGACCGCGCTGGCGCTGTGGCTCGCGACCCGCGATCATCGTGCACCCGGCGGCGCGCGGGGCCGCGCGATCGCGTGGGCCGCGCTGTGCCTGGTGTGGACGCTCGGCCGCACGCCGCCGCCCGCCGGCGCGCTGCGGGTGACGTTCCTCGACGTCGGCCAGGGCGACGCCGCGGTGATCGAGCTGCCGGGCGGCGCGGTGTGGCTGATCGACGCCGGCGGCGCGGCCAATGCCGGCGAGCTCGCGCAGGCCGCCGCGCCCGGTCGCGCGATCGATCGCGTGATCGCCGCCTACGGCCACGCGCGGATCGACCTGGCGATCCTGTCGCATCCTCACCCCGACCACTACCTGGGGCTCGCCGGGATCGAGACCCCGATCGACGAGCTGTGGACCGCGGACGAGGCGGCCGGAAATCATCAGCCCAAGGCCGAGCGCCAGGCTGCGCAGGTGCGCAGCCCACCGACCCTACCAGGGTTTGCCGAGATCGCCGCCGGGCTGGCCGCGCGCGGCACGCGGATCGTGCACCCCGCGCTCGGGGTCGTGCGGACCGAGCCCGGCGACGCTGCCGGCGACGACGGCGACGGTGACGGGCGGGCCTCCGGCGACACCGGCGGCGGCGACGGCCGGGTCGAGCTCGTGGTCTGGGCCCCGCGCTACCAGCCGGCCCCCGGCGCACCGGCGGTGTGCGCGACCGACCCGGTGCGCACCGTCAATGATAACTCGCTGATCGTCGCGCTGCGCTACCGCGGCCGGACGATCCTGTTCGCCGGCGACCTCGAGGCCGAGGGCGAGGACGACCTGGTCGCCGCCGGGGTCGGTCCGGCCGACATCGTCAAGGTCCCGCACCACGGCAGCCCGACGTCGTCGACCGCCCGGTTCGTCGCCGCGACCCACCCGCAGCTCGCGGTGATCTCGTGCGGCCGCGGCAACGCGTTCGGCTTCCCCTCGCCCGCGGTGGTCGCGCGCTGGCAGGCGGCCGGCGCGGCCGTGGCGCGCACCGATCGCGATGGCGCGGTCACCGCGACGATCGACGCGACCGGCAGCCTCGAGATTGACCGCTTTGTGCCGTGACCTGCGGCATGCTTTGCGGTTCAATTCGTTCGTGGCTCTTCTGGCCGGAGATCGCGAAGCCCTGGATCAGACCGTGGTGCGCGGCAGCGAGCTGCTCAAGCAGGGCCAGCTCGACCAGGCCCAGCGCGCGTTTCGCTCGGCGCTCGAGGTCGAGCCCGACAACGCCCGCGTGCTCGCGCTGCTCGGGCTGTCGCACTTTCGCGCCAACGAGTTCGCCGAGGCCCGCGTGGTCTACGAGCAGCTCGTCGAGCGCGCGCCGACCGACGCGTCGCACCGGCTCAACCTCGGCCTGGTGTACCTGAAGCTCAACGACGCCGATCACGCGATCGGCGCGCTCGAGGCCAGCCGCGCGCTCGATCCAAGCCAGGGCCGCGCGGTCAGCTACCTCGGCCTCGCCTACGCGCGCGCCGGCCGCTACGCCGAGGCCTACCGCGCGTTCCTGATCGCCGGCCAGAACGACCTCGCGATCGAGATCGAGTCCAACCTCGGCCAGCTCGAGCGCGATCGGATCCACGCCCAGCTCGGCCGCACGCCGCAGGGCGCGTTGCCCGATCCGGTGCCCATGGCGCCGGCGGGGGTCGGCGCGCTCACCGGGGTCGCGCTCACCGCCGAGCGCGCCGGCGGTGCCCGGATCCCGACGCCGCCCGGCATGCCGCGGCTGACCCCGGCGGGCGATCCCACCGCGCCGCCGGCCGGCGGGCCGCGCACCACGCCGCCGAGCGCGCCGCCGAAGGGCCGGTCGGTGCACGAGGCCGCCGCGCCGGAGCCGCCGGCGTCGGCCGAGATCACCAGCGAGCGCGATGGCGCGCTGCGGCTCGAGCAGGGCTCGCCGGCCGCGGCCCCGGTCCGCCACACCGAGTCGATGCAGTTCGTGCTGCCGCGGGCGGACCCGGCGGCGCCGCAGCCGGCGAGCCCGGGCGACGCCGCGTCGATGATCTCGCGCGCGGTGGCGAGCGCGACGCCGTCGCCGACGATCGGGCCGCGGACCCGGGCCGGCGGATCGCCGCCGCGGCCGCTGTCCGAGCTGGCGACCGATGATCTGGTGCGGCCCGACGACGGCGACGACGCGTTCGAGATCGGCGGCGGTGGCGCGCTGATCATCCGGGTCACCGGCCGCGTGATGACCCGGCTCGACGGCGTGCACGTCACCGGCGGCGACCTCGGCTACGAGGCCGCGCTGCGCCGATCGCGCGGCCACAACACCGACGAGCGGTTCGACTACGGCGGCTCGCAGCTCCACGCGGTGTCCGGCCGCGGCTACCTGATCGCCGTGCCGGGCAAGCACACGTTCAGCGCGGTCAGCCTCGACGACGACATCCTCTACCTGCGCGAGGATCTGGTGTTCGCGTTCCAGGCCTCGCTGCGGTGGGAGAACGGCAACGTGCCCGGGCTGCGCGGCAAGCTCCCGGTCGTGCAATTCCGCGGCGACGGCGCGCTCGCGCTGCGGCTGACCCGCCCGCTGGTCCGGGTCAAGCTGCCGGCGCAGGGCACGGTGTTCATCGACGCCGAGCGGCTCGCCGGCTGGATCGGCCGCGTGATCCCGCGCGCCGTGGTGCCGCCGGTCGGCGGCCCGCTGGGGACGATGTGCGTCGAGTGCACCGGCGAGGGCATCGTGCTGGTCGAGCCGGCGGATCCGGACGCCGCCGCGCGCGCCGCCGACACCGCCGCACTCAGGCCGGCCCGCCGCGCCGAGCTCGAGGCCGCGATGGTCGCACCGGTGACCCCGCCGGCGGACGCGAGCCGCGACGCCGCCGATCTAGTTGCTGATCTGGCGGCCGATCTGGCCATCGACTCGACGTTCGATCCGGCCCGCGATTCGCTCGACCGTCTCGACGAGCTGTAATCATGGCGAGCGATCCGCCGCCCGGCCAGCCGCCCGGCCAGCCGCTCGGCCAGCCGCTCGGGCCACTCGAGGCCGCCGCTCGGCTGGCCGGCCTGCGTGGCCGCGTGCTGCTGCACTCGGCGCGCGACGATGACGGGCTCGGCCGTGCGTCGTTCGTGGCCGCCGAGCCCCACGCCACGCTGATCGCCCGCGGCCGCTCGCTGGTCCGGCTCGACGCGCAGGGCCGGCCGGTCCAGCGGTTCACCGGCGATCCGCTCGAGGCCGCCGAGGCGTTCCTCGCCGAGCACGGCTGCACGCTCGAACCGCGCGGCCCCGGCCCCGCCGAGCCGCGCGTGATCGGCTACGCGAGCTACGACCTCGCTCGCGTGATCGAGGCGCTGCCCGGCCGCGCCGCGCTCGGCAACGCCGGCCCCGATCTGTGGCTCGCCGCGTACGGTGCGGTCGCGCGGTGGTCGCATCCCGCGGCCGGCGCCGGCGCACCGGCCGAACCTGCAGGCCCCGAGACCGTCGATCCAGAAATCATCGGCCCCGAGACCATCGGCCCCGAGATCATCGGCCCCGAGATCATCGGCCCCGATCCGGCGGCCCGCGCCCGGCTCGCCGCGGTGCTCGCGCGGCCCGCGCGCCCGGTGCTGCCGCCGAGCTTCGGCGCGCTCACCGCCGACGACGCGGCGCACCACACCGCGCGGATCGAGCGCGTGCGCGACTACCTGGCCGCCGGCGACGTCTACCAGGTCAGCCTCGCGCGCCGGCTGGTCGCGCGGATCGCCGCGCCGGGCGATCCGCTCGCGCTGTACCGCGTGCTCGCCGAGGTCGCGCCCGCGCCGTACGGCGCGCTGATCGAGGCCGACGGCCTCACGCTGGTGTCCGGATCGCCCGA
>DATBBB010000521.1:0-1637 GCA_036271215.1 Kofleriaceae bacterium
TCGAGGTGCATCGGCGTGACGCTGTTCCAGCCCTGGGCGACGGCGACGCAGTCGCTGCCCTCGACGTGATCGTGGCCGGCGGGGCCGCCGCCGACCCAGTAGTACGGCCGGCCGCGCGGATCGCGGCGCTCGGCGACGTCGTCCTCGTAGAACCGGCGGCCGAGCACGGTCCACTGGTAGAGATCCGTCGCCGTGCCGGGCAGGTTGACGTTGAGCACGGTGCCGGCGGGAATCGGCTCGGCGACCGCGGCGCGCACCACCGCGGCGGCGAACCGGACCGCGCGCGCAGCATCCTCGGCGCGCGGCGCGAGCGAGAACGCGAGGCCGGCGGCGCCGCGCAGGGCGCCCTCGACCGCGGCCGCGACCGTGCCCGAGTAGAACACGTCGCTGCCGAGGTTGTAGCCCTCGTTGATGCCCGACACGACGACCGCGGGCAGCCGGTCGCACAGCTTCAGCATGCCGAGGTAGACGCAGTCGACCGGCGTGCCGGACAGCGCGTAGCGCCGCGGCGCGACCTCGGTCAGCCGCAGCGGCTTGTGCAAGGTGATCGCATGCGACGCCGCCGAGCGCTGGCGCTCCGGTGCCACGACGATGACGTCCGCGAAGCCCTCGATCAGCGCGGCGAGCGAGGTCAGGTGCGGCGCATCGATGCCGTCGTCGTTGCTGCAGAGAACGAGTGGCCGCGTCATAAAAGGCGGCCGATCGCTGGGGGCGATCGGCCTTTGCTGGTCGAGGCGACAGGATTTGAACCTGCGACCCCCAGACCCCCAGTCTGGTGCGCTACCAGGCTGCGCTACGCCTCGAAGGGCAGCAAGGGTCTATCCGATCCGCCCCAGCCCGTCAATCTCTGGAGGGCTGTGTCGCTCAGACCGGCGGCAGGCCGTTCAGGATGTTCTTCAGGACCTGGCTGGGCTTGAACGTCAGGACGCGGCGGGCCGGGATCAGGATCGGCACCGCGCGCTGCGGATCGCGGCCCATGCGGTCCTTCTTGTCGCGCACGACGAAGTTGCCGAACCCGGAGATCTTGATCTTCTCGCCGCGCTCGAGCGTCTCCTTGACGACGTTGAACACGGTCTCGACGATCTCCGCCGCCTCCTTCTTCGAGAACCCGCCCACCTTCTCGTAGACCGCCTCGATGATGTCCGCCTTGGTCATGCGCGCCATGGGTTCCCATGCTACCACGGAATCGCGCCCGGGCCTTCAGTAAGCCCATGGAATTGCTGTCGATCCCCGGAACGCCAATGGACGATTGGGCTAACGGTGGTGCGCCGGGGACGATCGCGCAGCCACCCCGGGGACGATCGCGCAGCTCCCCGGGGACGATCGCGCGGCTCCCCGGGGACGATCGCGCGGCACCGCCGGGACGATTCGCACCTCGTTCGCCGGCTCGGCGTGCTTGAGGGGCTCGAGGGGGTGGGACGATCGCGCGGCACCGCCGGGACGATTCGCACAGCCCCGAGGTGGTTCCGTCTGGTGCTGCCGACCACGTCACACTCCAGCGCCGCGAGATTCGCGAGGACGAACACGGACGCTCGACGAGTTGCCGCAATTTTCCGTATGCGCGCCCGCTCCCGGTGATTCGAAAGACCGTGCAGCGCACGTACACGTCGCCCGCCGATCTCTGTTCATACGAGCTG
>DATBBB010000522.1:0-26739 GCA_036271215.1 Kofleriaceae bacterium
GTGACCTACGTCGGCGCGAGCCTCGGCGGCCTGGTCGGCATCGCGTTCGCGGTCCGCCACGCCGAGCGCTGCGCGCGGCTGATCACGATCTCGGCCGGCCTGCGGCCCGATGGCTGGGGCACCGCCACGCGCCACCTGCAGCGCGAGCTGGTGCGCGACGGGCTGCGCACCGGCGACGTCGCGACCGGCATGACCCGCGCTCGCCAGCTCGGCATGCTGACCTACCGCGGCCGCGACGAGCTCGACAGCCGGTTCGGCGCGCTGGTGCCCGGGCTCGAGCGCCCGCCGGTCGCCGCGTACCTCGATCACCACGGCGAGCGGTTCGCGGCGCGGTTCCCGGTCCGGACGTTCCTGCTGCTGTCCGAGGCGATCGACCGCAGCCACTTCGGCACCGATCAGGCGGCGCTGCGCGCCCAGCTCGCGCGGGTGACCGCGGAGGTCCTCGTGGTCGGCGTGCCCGGCGATCTGGTGTTCCCGTTCCCGCTGCAGCACGAGCTGTACCGCGAGCTGCAGGCGGTCGGCGCGGCGTGCTCGCTGTGGAAGCTCGACTCGGAGTACGGCCACGACGCGTTCCTCGCCGACCAGGACCGGCTCGCCGCGCTGCTGCGCGACGCCCGCGCGTTCGACGCCCCTGCGGCCGCCGAGCCGCGCGCGCGGTTCGACGGGGTCGGCGCGCGGCCGATCCGCGAGATCCGGATCGGCATGATCGGCTGCGGCACGGTCGGCGGCGGCGTGCTCGAGCTGCTCGACCGCCAGGCCGGCGCGATGGCCGAGCGCTACGGCGTGCGGTTCCGGGTCACGCGGCTCGCGGTCCGGGATCCGGACAAGCCGCGCCCGGCGCGCGCCGACGGCATCCCGCGCACGACCCGCGCGATCGAGCTGGTCGGCGACCCCGAGGTCGATGTCATCGTCGAGGTCGCCGGCGGGCTGGCGGTCGGGCCCACGGTCGCCGCCGCGCTCGCCGCCGGCGTGCCGGTGGTCACCGCGAACAAGGCGCTGCTCGCCAGGAAGCTCGCCGAGCTCGGCGTGCTGGCCCAGCGCACCGGCACGCCGCTATTGTGCGAGGCCGCGGCGGCCGCGGCGCTGCCGATCATCCGCCACCTGTCGCACCGCGCCGACGAGATCGACAGCCTGATGGCGATCGTCAACGGGACCTGCAACTACATCATCACGCGGCTCGAGCAGGACGAGTGGGCGCTCGATCGCGCGATCGCCGAGGCCCAGCGGCTCGGGCTCGCCGAGGCCGACCCGTCGGCGGATCTCGACGGGCTCGACGCCGCGGCCAAGCTGTCGATCCTCGCCTACCGCGCGTTCGGCGCCTGGCTGCCGCCCGATACGCTGAGCGTGCGCGGGATCGGCGAGCTGTGGCCGGCCGACTGCGATCTCGGCGAGGCGATGGGGTTCCGGATCCGGCTGATCGCGCACGCCGCGCGCCGGGGCGATCGGCTGACCGCCGCGGTCGAGCCGCTGCTGCTCCCCGACTGGCACCTGCTGGCCTCGGTCGAGGAGGAGTACAACGCGGTCTACCTGCGGTGCGCGTCGTCGGGCGATCTGTCGCTGTTCGGGATGGGCGCCGGGGCGCTGCCGACCGCGACCGCGGTGCTCGGCGACCTGATCGATCTCGCGCAGGACAACTCCGTGCAGTGGCCCGCGCCGCACCGCGGCTCGCCCGCGCCGTCGCCGGCGCGCCGGCACTACCTGCGGGTCACCGCCGAGGCCCACCCCGGGCTCGCGCGCCGGATCGACTCTCTGGTCCGCCGCGCCGGGCTCACCGTGCAGAACCGCGCGACCCGCAGCGAGCCGCTGGTCACCCACTACGGGTTCGTGATCTCGGCGAGCGACGACGCGCAGATCGGCGACGTGGTCGGCCAGATCCGCGAGCTCGGCCGGGTCGAGCAGACCCTGTGGCTGGGAGTCGTCGAATGACCGCGCCGCGGACGCCGACGACCGCGCCGCTCGCGGCCTGGCTCGATCCCGCCGGCTGCCCGGCCGAGCGCCCGCCCCGCGCGCAGATGGCGGCGGCGACCCGCGCGCTGCACGACGCGCTCGACGATCACGCGCGCGCCGCCGGCGTGGCGTGGCTGCACCCGGCGCGCCGGACGATCCAGCGCGACCTGCTCGGCTCGCCCAACGTCGTCGCGTGGCAGGAGGCCAAGGCCGCGTTCCTGATGCTCGGCGAGGGCGCGTGGTCGGAGCTGCCCCAGCTCTACGCCCGCTACGGCACGCCGGGCACCGCCGCGCTGATCGCCGCGCTGCGCCAGCTCGAGGCCGCGGACGCCGCGATCGTCACCGACAGCGGCATGCAAGCGGTCGCGCTGGTCACCGACGTGGTGCTGCAGCCCGGCGGCCACGCCGTCGTGATGCGGCAGGTCTACAACAAGACCCGCACGTTCATCGAGCACAGCGCGCGGCGGGTCGGCGCGCGGATCACGCTGGTCGACGACGGGGACCAGGCCGGGCTCGCCGCGGCGATCCGCCCCGAGACCCAGCTGGTGTTCGCCGAGACGTTCACCAACCCGCTGACCCGCGCGCAGGATGTCGGCGCGCTCGCCGCGCTCACGCCGCACCTGGTGATCGACTCGACGATCGCGACGCCGTGGGCGTTCCGGACCCCGCTGCTCGCGCGCGGCGCGCGGGTCGTGGTCGGTAGCCTGACCAAGGCGCTCGGCGGCCAGGACACCGCGCTCGGCGGTTACATCGCCACCAACGACGCCGCGCTCGCCAACCGGATCATGGACCTGGTCGCGATGCGCGGCGGAATCCTCGACGACGAGCGCGCGAGCCAGGTCACCGCCGGGCTCGCCGCCGCCGAGCCCGCGTTCGCGCGGCGCTGCCAGGCCGCGGCGCGGGTCGCCGCGTTCCTCGCCGGCCACCCGCGGATCGAGCGCGTGTTCCATCCGTCGCGGCCCGATCACCCCGACGCGGCGATCATCGCGCGCGACTACCTGCGCACCGGGTCGCTGATGGCGTTCCGGGTCGCCGGCGCCGACGAGGCGCGGCACCGCCACATCGCCGACGTCCTGGTGTCATGCGATGTGCTGCGCTATGCGCTGTCGTTCGACGGGCTCGCGACCAAGGTCAATCATCACCGCACGGTGTCGGAGTACTTTTCGCCGCCGGACCAGCTCGCGCAGCTCGGCATCGATCGCCTGATCCGGATCGGCGTCGGACTCGAGGACGCCGACGATCTGATCGCGTGCCTCAACTGGACCTTGCACCACGAGCACGAAATCTCTGTTGCGGATCTCGAAGTGTGGCGAACCGCACGCGCCGACGAGCTCGGCTTGAAGTAGCCCCGACGCACGTGCGGGTGTAGCGTACGCAGGTGCGGCGCCTCCTGCTGATCGCCCTCGCCTGCGCAGGCTGCGGCCGCTATGGCTTCCGCGACGCGCCGGACGCGATGCCCGACGGGCCGCCGGACGCGATGCCCGACGCCGGCATGTGCGGCGCGGGCTACACGCTCCAGCCGATGGGCCAGCTCTCGCACTACCGGATCGGCGGGCCGGATAGCTGGAACAACGCCGAGCACGCGTGCGAGGCCGACGGCTACGGCGCGCACCTGGTCGTGTTCGACAACTCGCTCGAGATGAACGCCAACGAGGACATCGCCACCGCGTTCGGCAGCATGGCGTTCTGGGTCGGGCTGAGCGATCAGGTCGTCGACGGGGCGTTCCTGCGTGTGATCGGCGGCGTGCCGACGTTCCTGCCGTCGTGGGTATCCGGGATGCCGACGCTCCCCGGCCCGGGCTGCGTCGAGTTCGATCCCAACGCGCGGACGATCCAGGATCTGTCGTGCGAGCTCGCGGCGTACTACATCTGCGAGTGCGACGGCGTGCCGGTCGAGCCCGCCGCGTACTGAGCGGGCGCGGGTGCTCCGGCGGCGCGGCTGGCTCCGGCTGCGCTGCGCTGCGCTACGTGTGCGCGTTGAACCACCGCCGGCGGCGCGGGGCGGCGACCAGCGGCACGGGCGGTTCGGACTCGGGTGGGTCCTCGCCGAGATCGAGCACCCGTGTGGTGCGCTCGGTGCCACCCGGGTTGGCCACGGTGATCTTGGTGGTGACGAGCGAGCGCCCGGTCACACCGTCGAGCGCGGCCGAGCGCTCGGTCACGGTGGCGACCGCGGCCGGGCGCGCGTCGAGCACCGCGCGGATCGCGAGATCGATCGCATCGAGGTAGCCGCGGCGCGACCACGCGGCGGCGAGCGCGGCGCGCAGCGGGTGCAGGTTCAGCGCGGCATCGCCCACGATCTCGCGCAGCAGGCGGGCGCACTCGGCGGTCACCAGCAGCGCCGCCGCGGCGCGGGTCCCGCCGCCGACCTTGCGCGGCAGCCAGCGCGCCAGCCTCGGCACGTGGGACAGCTCGGCCAGCGCGCGGGACAGCACGAGCTCGCGACCGGCCAGCGCCCCGGCGCCCTGCGACGCCGGCAACGCACCCGGCGCGTCGAGCTCGTGGATCAGCCGGATCGCGCGGCCGACCGCCCGGCACGTGGCGTCCGGCGGCCGGACCGACGGCGCGGCGAGCCGCATCGCGTAGATCACCGCCTCGCCGACGGTGTCGACCGAGCCGTGCGGGGCGGCGCGGCGACCCTCGGCGCGGTCGTAGATCACGCTGTCGCCGAGCTGCTCGATCATCGCGCGGCACCGCCGGACGGCGTCGCCGGACAGCGCCTCGAGCGCGGCGCGCAGGGTCGGCAGCCGCGCCGCGAGCACGGCCGCGAGCCGGGGCGCCCGATCGCGCGGAGACTGGGTGCCCTGCCCGACCCGCGGCGGGTCCCGGATCTCGCCGGTGAGGAACGCAACCGCGGCGCGGACCCGGTCGCGGCTGAGCGTGGCGTCGGCCGACAGATCGACCTCGGCCGCCGCGCGATCGATCTCGCACAGCGCCTGGCCGATCAGCAAGGTCACCCGCGCTTCCCCGCGGCGCCGGCGCGGCAGGCACGCGATCGCCAGCGCCAGCCCGCGCCCGGCCGGCACGATCGCCGCGCGCACGAACCGCCCCGGCGGGACGATCGCGGCCAGCTCATCAGGCGATGCCGGCCGGCGCAGCGCCAGCCACGTCGCCATGACGAGCCACACCCGTACGATCGAGTCCCAGATCGCCATCAACACACCCTCTCCTGGATAGCCGATCCGAAACGCGCAGTTCAAATGGAATCAGAGTTACTCGGTGCCTCGTTTTACAGCAGATGGCCGAGTCGCGGATTTGCTCTGCGCCGCCACAAAAATCCATCAAGGACGTAATGCGTGAGCTGCGGGACGGCGAGCAGCGGCACGATCAGCAGCGCCGCGTGGCCGACGTCGATGCCGGCGCCGAACAGCCAGCTGCGGTCGTGCCAGATCGTCCGGTCCCAGATCAGCTCTTCGAAATAGGCTATCGCCCACAGCGTAGCACAGAACACCACCAGCCCGCGCTTGCCACTGATCATCCGCGCCGTGGTGCCGCGGCGCGAGGCAGGTTCGCGCGATGCCGCGCGGGCGTAGAGGTAGACCAGCGCCAGGTACGGCACGCCGTGGATGAACACGTTGGTCACGGTGAACGCGTAGTCGGCGTTGGTCGCGACGATGCCGACGTACCAGCACGCCGCGGTCGCCGCGACCACCACATGCTTGCCCCACGCGACCGGCCGGCGGACCGCCGCGCGGGCGACGTAGGCGACCAGCAGGCCGGCGTAGATCCAGCCGGCGACCGTGGCGATGCCCGCCGGCAGCCCGGCGATGAAGTCGTCCTGCTTCATCCACCAGAACGCGCGCGGCAGCCGGGTGTGCCACACGATCAGCGGATACAGGGTCGCGGCGTACACCGTAGCGCCGTCGAGCCAACGCCCCACCCGGTCGCGCTCGCCGCCGCGCGCGCGGTACATCATGACCCAGCCGTACTGCTGGCGGAGGAAGTGGAACACCGCCAGGTATGCCAGCGCGCGCCAGAAGATCTGCTCGCCCCACGCGTACAGCGCGACCCCGGCGGCGAACGCGGCGAGCGGCGTGACCGCGTACAGCGCCGGCCGGCGCCGCCACTCGGCGGGATCGAGGTAGACGACGAACGCGGTCGACCACACGTGGGCGACGTCGACCAGCAGCACGCCGGTGATCCACGTCCACTCCGGCGACGCCGTGCCGTGGCGCGGCCCGGCGAGCACGAGCAGCAGCGAGACCACCGCGGTGCCGCCGAAGATCGCCAGATCGAGCGGCGCCGAGAACAGCCAGCCGGCACGGGACGCCGGCGCGGCCAACGCGGCCCCCGGCGCGATCATCGCGGCCCCCGGCGCGGTCATCCCAGCGCCTCGGCGACCTCGCGCGCGGCGCGCAGGCCGTGGTCGAACGCCTCCTCGAACAGCGCGACTCCGGACAGGTCGGTGTGCGCGAAGTGGATCTGGCCGACCGGGAGCGCGCGCGCCGCGCGGTCGCCGCCGAACAGCGAGCCGGTGCGCGGCCGGATCATCCCGTGGCCCCAGAACGCGACCTCGATATGATCGACCAGCTCGCGGACGTCGGGGTGCGCGCGCTCGAGATCGGCGAGCACGACCTCGGCCCAGTCGGCGTAGCTCGCGCCGGCGAGCTGGCGGCGCGCCTGGTGGGCATCGCCGGGGAACGGGTAGTACCAGGTCCACACCGTCGGTCCGCGGTCGCGGCCGCGCTGGTGGGTCGCCGACACGTAGCCCAGGCTCGGGCTGTCGCGGAACACGTTGTCCCACGCCGGCGGCGCGTGGTGCGCCTCGCGCGGCCGGTCGCGCAGGTGGACGTTCGCGACCGCCCACGCGCCGTAGTCGCCGTGGGTCACGTTGTGCTGGACGATCCGGTTGCGCACGAAGGTCGGCACCGCCACGATCACGCGCCGGGCGCGGATCCCGATCGCGGCGCCATCGCGACCGAGCGCGACGACCTCGCCGGTCTCGCTGACGCTGTGGACCGCGACGCCGGACTCGATCGCCGCGTGCTCGGCGAGGTGGCGGACCAGGGCGTTGTTGCCGTCGGGCCAGGTCAGCACCGACTGCGCGGCCGCCCCCGCGGTGCGCTGGCGCGACGCGAAGTAGAACAGCCCCGCCCACGCGCTGGTGTCGGCGGCGTACAGCGCGTAGTCGTCGCGGCACGCGTAGTCGCACATCCAGCGCAGCCGCTCCGAGCGCAGGCCGCGCGCGTCGAGCCACGCGGCAAACGAGATCCGATCGAGGCCGGTGACCTCGGGGTCGTCGGTCGAGCGCCGGGTCGGGATCGTGAACGCGTTGCGCCCGGCCGCGTCGCGCCACATCGACCACCGATCGATCTCGCGGCGGAACACGGTGAGCTGGCGGAGATCCTCGGTGTCCGCCCCGGCGTCGAGGTAGAGCCCCTCGTACCACCGGCCGCGGTAGAACACGCGCTCCTCGGGCTCGCGGCAGCGCAGCGCCTCGTCGATGATCGGCGTGCCGTCGGCCGCGGTGCGCTCGATCGCGCCGAGCTCGCCGAGCAGCGCGATCAGGTCGGGCTGATCGCGCTGCGGCGCGACGATGTAGTGCGCGCCCCACGGGTAGCGCGTGACCTCGCTCTGGCCGCCGCGCGCGGTGCCGCCGGTGACGTCGTCGAGCTCGAGCACCACGACGTCGGTGATCCCGCGCCGCCGCAGCTCCCACGCCGCCGCCAGCCCGGCGACGCCGGATCCGACGATCACGACCGCGTGGTCGCGCCAGCGCTCGACCGGCGGCGGCGGCCGGCGATCGCGGACCTGGGCGTGGCCGCGCGTCATCCCGGTCTCGATCAGCGTCCCCGGCGGGATCCGCGGCGGGCGCGCCCGGCACGCCAGGCCCGCGGCGATCGGCGCGCCGAGCAGCATCGCGACGAACTCGCGCCGGCTGGGGGTCACGTCACTCCCATCGCCGCCACTCCTTCTCGTAGTAGCGGACCAGCGCCTGGTTATCGAGCTGGTTGATCTCGACCGGCACCGGCGTCATGTCGGCCGGCATGTCGAACATCGCGACCAGCGCGCTGTCGTTCAGGTAGCGCAGCGGCAGGTGCGGCGTGTGCACGGGCGGCGCGAACGGCGCCTTGCGGCCCAGGCCGTAGCCCCACACGCCGAACGACGGCACCGTGACCTGGTACGGCGCGACCGTGAACCCGGCGGACCGCATGGTCTCGATGATGCACCAGTACGACCGGCGCGCGAACAGCGGCGACGTCGCCTGCACGCTGACCGCGCCGCCGGGCGCCAGCCGCGCGAACACCCGGCGATAGAACAGCCGGGTGAACAGCTTGCCGAGCGCGTAGGTGTTGGGATCCGGGAAGTCGACGATGATCACGTCCCAGGTCCCGGGGTGGTCGTCGAGCCAGACCATCGCGTCGTCGTTGATCACGGTGACCCGCGGGTCGGCGAACGAGTGGTGGTTGAGCTCGCCGAGCGCCGGGAACCGCCGGGCGAGCGAGGTCATCGCCGGATCGAGGTCGACCAGGGTGACCTGCTCGACCGACGGGTGGGCCAGGATCTCGCGCAGCGCGAGGCCATCGCCGCCGCCGAGCACCAGCACGCGCCTGGGCGGCGCCTCGGCGGCCACCATCGCCGGGTGGACCAGCGCCTCGTGGTAGCGGTACTCGTCGGCCGACGCGAACTGTAGATTGCCGTTCAGGAACAGCTGGAACCCGGCGCGGCCGCGGGTCACGACGATCCGCTGGTACGGCGTGGTCTGGCTGAACACGACCGGGTCGGCGTAGGCCTCGTCCTCGGCCCAGGTCGTGAAATGATCGGCGAAGATCACCGCGGTGACCATCACCGCGAGCACGCCGATCGCGCGGATCCGCAAGCCGATCCGGGCGCGGCCGAGCTGATCGGCGAGCAGCCACGTGCCCCACAAGGCCACGCTGGCGTTGGCGGCGCCCATCGCGAGCGACGACCGGATCAGGCCGAGCTTGGGCACCAGCACCAGCGGGAACATGATCGCGGCGGCGAGCGCGCCGATGTAGTCGAACGTCAACACCCGCGACACCAGGTCCTTGAACGCGACCTGGCCCTCGAGCAGCCGCATCAGCAGCGGCAGCTCGAGCCCGACCAGCACGCCGATCGCGGCGACGAACCCGAGCAGCACGACCTGGAAGTGCGCCACGCTGGCGAATGACAGGAACAGCACCGGCGCCGACGCGCCGCCGACCACCGCGACCGCGAGCTCGATGTCGAGGAACCGCCGCGCGAGCTGGCCGTCGAGCCGGCGCGACAGCCACGCGCCCACCCCCATCGCCGACAGGTACAGCCCGATCACCAGCGAGAACTGGGTGACCGAGTCGCCGAGCAGGTAGCTGCCGAGCGTGCCCGCGAGCAGCTCGTAGACCAGGCCGCAGATCGCGACGATGAAGACGTTGAGGTACAGCGCGCCGGCGCGGACCCGGAGCTCCGCGTGCGCGGCGCCGGTGGGCTGTCCGGCGTGCGGACCGTCCGGACCGTCGGGACTGACCGGTGTCGCCGGTGCCGCCGGTGCCGCCGATTCCGGAGGATCAGTGGCCACGGTCCGCCGCGGCGATGATCGGCCGGACCGCGCTGCCGGACCTGGCGAGCCCTGCGCCCGCGAGCCCCGCGGTGGGCCCCACCGCATCGCCCATGAGCGCGAGCTGCATCACTTACCTCCGTGGTAGCCGCTGTGCCAGAAGTGGAACGACCGGTACCCGCCCGGAGACGACCGCACGCTCGCGGGGACCTCGTCGCGCTCCGGCGAGCCGGGCTCGAAGTCGGCGAACGCCATCCACGAGTAGCCGGCGGTGACCAGCGCACCGAACACGCCGAGCACGACCGCCATCCGCGACAGCTTCGGGCGCGGCACGCGGGGATGATCGGGCGGCCGGCTGGTGGGCCCGCCCGGCCCGCCGGATGACACGGGCTCGACGGGGGTGGCGGGTGCGGCAGGTGCGGCGGGCTCAGTCATCGTCATCTCCGTCGTCGTCGGAAGCGTCGTGGCGCTGGTGCACGAGCGCCGGCCGGATCGCGACCAGGCTGCTGTTCGACCACCGCCGCTTGCGGAACGCGTACGCGTGCAGCGCGACGCAGCCGAACGGCACCGCGAGCACGCCGAAGAAGATCCCGAACCACAGCCAGCGGAACACGCCCTCGTGCACGGTGACCGCGAGGCTGACGTTGCCGCCGGCGCCGCCGTGAATCGCCTCGACGCGCAGCACGTAGTTGCCGGGCTCGACGGGGCCGATCACCTGGTGGTCGGTCTGCGAGCCCTCGTCCCACGAGCCGTCGCTGTCGTAGCCCGAGTAGTACTCGATGTTGGTGTCGAAGCTGACCACCGCGCCGGTCTGGTCGTTGACCAGATCGAGCGACGCGTAGGTCCAGTTGTTGGACACGTTGGAGCTCAGATCGAACGCCACGTTGTGGCCGCCGGTCAGCGCGAACTTGTTCGAGAAGATCACGGTGCCGGCGGGCTCGCTGCTCGCGTCGCTGCCGGACCCCGCGCTCCCCGCGCTCCCCGACCCCGCGCTCCCCGAGCCGGTGGCGAGCGCGCTGCCCGAGCCCGCGCTGCCCGAGCCCGCGCTGCCCGAACCCGCGCCGCTGCCGAGCGGAGCGCCGCTGCCGAGCGGAGCGCCGCTGCCGAGTGGAGCGCCGCTGCCGAGTGGAGCACCGCTGCCGAGTGGATCGAGCGGATCGAGCGCCGGCGGCACCAGCCCCATCGTCGGATCGAACGTCGGCGTGGCCGCCGCGGCTTTCGGTGACGCCGGGAACGTGAACGTCTGCTGCAACCGCTGGGCGTCCGGCGCGGTCGAGCACTTGGCGATCCCGACGACGAGGAACGCGATCCCGATCAGCGCGCTGATCTTGCCGACCCCGCCGGGGTACGGCTGGTTCGCGCCGACCCCGATCGTCGGCGCCAGCCCCATCGGCTTGCCGAACGCGGTGTCGATGTCCTTGATCGTCAGGTAGGTCCCGAGCGACCAGTTGACCTCCTGCGGCGTGGTCTCGGACGACAACATCGCCGGCGGTGCGATGAAGTCCTCGGCGCTGACCTGCTCGTCGGCCTGGACCCGCCAGTAGAACTCGCCGAGCACGGCGTCGACCCGCACCACCGAGCGCGAGAACCGCTTGAACGTCACGCCGTCGTAGCGCGCGGTGATATCGAGCTTGACCGCGCCGGGCTCGACCGGCTGGACGTAGCTCCAGTGCCAGTCGGAGCACACCAGCCAGCGGAACCCGATGCCGGGCGCGTACAGCAGGTATTCCTCGAACGGCCACCACGCGTGGTCGACGTACGCGCTGCGGACCATGTAGCCGATCACCGTCAGCTCGCCGTCGAGGAACTTGCCCTTGCTGCCGAGCGGGATCGCCGGCTTGAGCTTCTTGTGCAGCTTGCCGAGCAGCGCCAGGTTGCCGTGCTCGACGCTGACCAGGCTGTTGCAGTACGGGCACACCACGCGCAGCGTCTGATCGGGCGCGCGCAGCTCGAGCGCGCCGTTGCAGTTGGGGCACGCCAGCCGCGCGCCGGTCGCCGGCCTGGCCAGCTGCGGCTGGGCCTCGCCGCCGGCGATCCCGAGGCCCTGCGGCGTGACCTGGGCGCCGAGGTAGACCACCGGCGGGTCGCTGCCGTCGTTGTAATCGATCGTCGCGAACCCGCCCTGGCCGTCGGACAGATCGACGAACTGGAACGTCTGGTTCGGGGTCAGGCGATACGGGATCTCGCCGAGCGCCGAGACGTAGGTCGCGGTGCCGCGCTCGCCGACCGTGAACGGCATGCCGGCGAGCTCGAGCCGCGCGCCGGGCGTGAGCTGCGCGATCGACGGCACGGCGATGCCGGTGCGCTCGAACGTCAGGTACAGCCGGCCCTGGGCCTCGGACAGCCACGCCCACGCGCCGCTATCTCCCTTGGCGTACCACTCCTGCCACACGCCCCCGGCGGCGTGCTGCAGCTGCGCCATGCCGATCAGCAACAGCCCGGTCGAGCCGTAGCGGCCCTCGGCGAACAGCTTGAGCGGCGAGTCGATCGGCGTCAGGTCGGCGAACCGGCCGAGGGTCTCGACGCCGCGATCGGTGCGCGCCACCGCGGACCGGCAGTGATCGCACACCCGGACGAACGAGTCGTCGTAGCGGAACTCGACCTCGGCGCCGCACGTCGGGCAGCCGACGATCACGGGCGACCCGCCTCGCGGCCGCGGACATGCTCGGTCGCCGCGACGTCGGTTGCGCCGAGCCACGCCGCGAGCAGCGCCGGCCACGCCGCCGGCCGGCGCGGCGTGCAGCAGTACGCGTTCAGGGTCACCGTGCCGGCCTCGGGGAACGTGTGGATCGTCAGGTGCGACTCCGCGAGCAGGTACAGCGCGGTGATGCCGCCTGCGCCGGGGAACACGTGGACCGCGGTCGACACCACGTGGAGCTCCATCGCGGCGACGATCTGATCGAGCAGGCCGAGCACCGCGGCCCGGTCGCGCAGCTTGCCGGGCGCGCAGCCATACCCGTCGACCAGCCACTCGATGCCCCCGTGCATCCGACGCAGCGTAGTAGGCCGGGGTCGCGTGCTCAAGCTCGGCGTTCCACGAACCGTCGTCAGCGTGATCCCGAGGACGCCAGCACCGCGTTGACCCGGATCATCACCGTGCTCGCGCCGAGCTCGTCGCCCTGGCGCGCGCGCACCGCGAGCTCGATGTTGGCCCAGGTAAGCGCCTGATATCGCACTCCGATCCCGAGCAGCCAGCCGAGCTGGGGGCTGCGCTGGGCATCGAGCGCCGGCTCCCACGCGAGATCACCGAGCAAGCTCGAGCGCGGATACATCGGCGGATGGATCTCGAGGCCGGCGAGCGGACGCAGCCGGGCGGCGGCGCGCAGATCGCCGGCGCTGGCGCTGATCGCGTCGGCGCCGGCGTGGACGCGGACCACGCCGAGCGCGCGGCTCGCCACGAGGTACGCATCGCTCACCCGCGGATCGTGGACCGCGTGGCCGTGCGCGGCGAACGTGGTGCGCACGCCGAGCGCGATCGCCGGCATGCCGGGGAACCACGCGTCCTGCCCGGCGCCGAGCCGGAACGCGGCGCGACCGAGCGCGACCGGCGATGGCGCGTCGCCCTGCCCCGCGCCGTCCGGACCGCTCGCGGTGCACGCGCGGCAGGCGCGGACATCCGTGTCGCTGCCGAGCTCGAGCGCGGCCAGCTCGCCGAGCCCGAGCGCGGCGATCGCGGTGGTGTCGCCGCGGTGATCGACCCCGAGCGTGGCGACCGCCACCCCGGCGCCGGGCAGCCAGGCGGTCGGCACGGCGAGCACGCGCGGATCGATCGGATCGCCATGCGAGGGCGCCGCCGGCTCGGCCGCCGCGATCCGGGTCGCCGCGAACACGACCACCGCTGCTGCGAGCGCGCGGCGCATGGCTACTTGAGGCTATCCACGGCGCCCTTGAGCGCGAACGACGTGAACGTGACCTGGCCGAAGATCTGGGCGTCGAGCAGGTTGAAGTTGCCGATGTCCGGAACCCGGACACCCGACTCCAGGTGCATGAACCGCGCGACCTCGTAGCGCACGCCCCACGACAGCTCGGGCCGCAGCTTGATCTTGTCGGTGTCGGCGCACTGATAGCAGAACTCCGGCGCCCACCCGAGGTCGATCAGGATCTCGGACCGCGGCAGCGGCCGGGCCTCGAACCCGCCGAACGGCCGGATCTGGTTCTTGTAGTCGTGGCCGTGCAGCGTGATCTCGGGCGGCGGCGCCTGGCCGGGCTCGGTCACCGTCGACTGCAGCGACGCGTCCCACAGCGCGCCGCCGACGTGGAGCGCCGCGCGCTTGCCGAGGTGCTTGCTGGCGACCAGGGTCAGCTCGGCGATCCGGGTCTTCTCGTCGTCGTGGTTGCGCTCGAACGACTTGCGGAACCCCAGGGTCACGCCGGGCTGCTGATCGAACAGCCGGTTCTCGGCGATGCCGAGCCGGAACGACGCGGTGATGTAGGGCTGGATCCGCTCGGGCTTGTCGGCCATGGTCTGGCGCTCGCGGACCTGATCGGTGGTCGCGACGCCGAACTCGGCCACGTCGCCGAGCCCGACCCGGTTGTCGCTGGTCACGCCGCCGCCGGTGTCGATCGCGTCCTTGGAGTACAGGACGCCGGCCGGCAACAGCCAGCCGGTCGGCGTGGTCAGCACCTCGGGGAAGTCCAGCGGCGGGCGCGGCGGCTTGGGGGGGCCCCGCCGGGCCGGTGCGGCCGCGGCCGCGTACGGATCGAGCGGCGTGTCGGGCTGGCCGCTGATCAGCCCATCGGGATCCGCCGGCGCGCCGGGGACGCCCGCGGTCGCCGGATCGCCGGTGGCCGGCGCGGGCGCGGGTGCGGTCGCGGGGCCCGGTGGCGACGCCGCGGGCGCTGCGGGAATGCTCGGCGAGCCGGCGGCGCTCCCCGACGGATCGGGCGGCGCCGGCTGGGCGCGCGCGAGGGCCCCGGTGGCGAGCACCGTGGCGAGGACGACTGCGTTCGCTTGTTTCATGTGGTTGGTCTCCGCGGACGTGCGTGTGCTTGGCCGGGCGCTATTCGCAGAACACCCCGACGGCGCGGCAGGCCAGCGCGCCCCAGGGCACGAACACCTCGGCACCGAGCCGGATGTCCCACGAAACCACCGCGTCGAACCCTGCGGTCGGCGCGGCATCGTCGACCTGATATCCAAGGCTGCCGTCGAAGATCACCGACGGCAGGATCCGCCACCGCATGCCGAGCCGGCCGAGCAGCCCGCGGCGGATCTGGGGCGCCGTCGCCGGCGTGGCGTCGGGCATCCACTGGAACTGCGGCGCGAGCGAGATCTCGCCGATGATCTTCGACGTGTCGGTCATCGCGAGCTCGTAGCCCGCGGTCGGCAAGATCAGCGTGCGCTGGGTCGCCAGCGCCGGATCGCTCCCCGGCACGGCCTTGGCGCTCGAGATCCGGGTGCCGCCGTGCAAGGTCAGCCACGGCGCGCCGGCGAACCGCAGCCGGCCGACCAGGTAGAGGTCGGTGACGGTCTCGTCGAGCTCGTGGCCGTCCTGGAGCTCGCCGCGCGGCACGCCGAGCCGGAACGCGATGCCGATCGCCGGCACGCCGGAGTGCTCGGGGATCGGCAGCTTGAGCTGGACGCCGACCGCGGGCACCGGCGCATCGAGCCCGGTGATGCCGATCGCCTCGGTGTGGCGATACTCGAGCTGCGCGATATCGCCGAACCCGATCGCGATCACGCCCGCCGAGGTCAGCACGCCCGGCTGCTCGAGCAGGCTGCCCTCGCCCGACAGGCTCAGGATGTACGCGCCGACGACGTCGGCCGACGGCATCGCGAACAGCCGCGAGCTATGGAACGGCCCGCGGAACAGCGTGCCCAGCGAGACCGCGCGCGCATCGTGGCCGGTCGCCGGCGGCGTCGTGTTCGGGCCGTCTTCGGGCGCGACCGGCGCCGGGTCGCCCGACGGCGGATCCGCCTCGGCACGCGCCGCGCCGGCGATGACCGCGATCGCCAGCAGCAAGCCGAGCACCCGTTGCATGCGAGCAGTTATGAGGTCGGACCATCCAACATGCTCGTCTGCATTCAGTTAGATATCAGTTAGATTTACTTTTAAACTGGCAATTTTGTAAAACGTCAGATCTTCATCGCAAGACCGTCAGGTTCCCGTCACATGACGACGCGACCTGACACCGCAACGCCGTGATTCACGTCGTGCGAGGTAGCAGCACGTGGCGAACGTGGCGCCGGAGCCGACGCCGCGGAACACCGCACGCACCGCCGCGAGCCGCGAGCTCAGCCGCGCTCAGGGCATGCGCCCGACCGGGCCGTCGAGCTCGATCGAGTGATCCGCGCTGGCTGGGGCCTGGCTGGAGTTTAGATCCGGGTCGCGGACGTCGAGACCTTGCACGCCAGGTAGTAGCCGCGGCCCGGAGCGACCGCGAGCATGCCGGCGACGCCGACCTCGGACAGCGCGCCGCGCAGCCGCAGCACGACCTGGCGGACGTTCTCTTCGTTGGCGTACTTCGACTGGAACGGCAGCTCGCGCACCAGCTGCTTGGTCGGCACGCAGCCGCGCACCGCCGACGGCGAGGTCGACTCTTCCTGGGCGCGCGCACACAGCACGCGCAGCAGCTGGAACTCGAGCGGCGCGAGCCCGCGCTCCGACCAGTCCGCGGCGCCGGTCGGACGCCACAGGATCGCTCCCGCGGCCTCGGCGTCCATCCCGGCGACGACGCACAGCTCGCTGTCGCGGTGCGCGAGCTGGTAGCGGACCAGGGCGCCGCCGGCCTCGCCGGTCGCCATCGTGGGCCGGCGCGGCGGCTCGTGGACGATCTCGGACAGGAACCACAAGAGGACGTCGCCGATCTTGAGCTGCGCGCGGGCCGGCAGCACCATGCGGCCCTCGAGGCGCGCGCCGTTGATCCACGTGCCGTTGCGGCTCCCGAGGTCGCGCACCGACCACACCCCGTCGGCGAGCGACAGCTCGACGTGCTCGCGCGACACCGAGCTCGCGAGCACCATGAGATCGCCCTGGAAGTTACGGCCGATCGTGGTCAGCGGCCCGACCGCGTGGGCGCCGCCGAACCCGTCGACCAGCCAGGCTTCGGCGTCGGTTGTATCGATCTTCGAACGGATGTGATCGGGGATCAAACCCTCGCAGGGCTCGACCTCGTGCGCGCAGTTTCGGCACAGCGCGCCGACCTCGAGCGTGGCACCACAGCACAAACAACCCATGTCACTATATCGAACCATTCTCGCACCGGACTGACAAGTCACTCGTGTGAATTGCCCGGTGATACAAGCTTCGATCCAGCACCCCGGTAAGAAAATCAGTCACGAGGATTCACCGCAGCATGCAGCCAGCGGCTAGAGTTGCTACGTAGCTGCAACAAAATTAGCGGACGCCAGCGTCGGTAACGCGGGTGGCCGACATGTGAGTCGCCGTCACGCCCGATCCGGTTGGCGCGCCCTTGGCAAAATAGCCATAGCTGAAGTCACCCACGACCGGATAGGCCGGCAGGATCTCGACATCGTAAGTATTCCCGAACCAGTTATCATACGTGAAGTTAGCGTTGACCCCGCCGTAGTACATGATGCCGTAGGACGACGTGCTGATCGTCGAGTGCGTAACCGTGATCGTCGGTGAGCCCTCGACGTGCATGTCGCAGTGCGTGCCGTCCTTCTGGTTGAGCTCGAGGCCGATCTGCGAGTACGACATGTTGAGGGTGCCGCCGGACATCGTCATCAGGTCGCCACCGGCGTGCGACATCTGGCTGTCGGTGAACGTGGCCTTGCCGGTCGCGCTGATGTAGTAGCTGCCGCCGGTCTGGACCAGGTAGCTCGCGGTGATCGCGCCGCCCGCCCCGACCACGATATCGGACCAGAACGTATCGGCCGCCGATGGCTGGAACGTGACCTTCTGGGCCTTCACACCCTGGATCGCGAGCGTGCCGTTGACCAGCATGCCGATCGTCTCGTCGATGTTGACCACGGTGCCGGGCGCCACGGTGACGGTGACGCCCTTGTCGATCGTGATCTTGCCGGTCACGTGGATCGTGTCCATCCACGTGGTGTCGGCCTTGATCTCCCCGGAGACCTCGGTGACCGGGCCGGTACCGGGCGTCATCCCTGGGCCCGTGCCCGGGTCGCTACCGCTACCGGTCCCGCTGCCATCGTCATCGCCGGCTGTTCCGGGATCGCCCGATCCGGGCGCCGCGGTATCGGTTCCACACCCGGCCCCCATCACGCCGATCCCGGACCAGGCAACCACGGCGAGCATGAGCTTCATGCGCAGGATGATACGGGAAATTCTGGCCCGTGGCGCGCAAGAATGCTGGAGCTAACCGCGGCATCCCGCGTGTGACGAATTCTGTCGTTCCAGGGTGGGCCACCCCTCACGGACGCATTGCGCCGGGGCACAAAAGCTCGTCAAATACGTGGATGCACACCGCGGTGGTGGTGCGGTGATCGTCCGTGGGAGCGTGACCGATCGCCCCTGGGGCCTGACCCTTGGAGCGATCGCGCTCAGGCGTCACACCGGCCAGCTCACGATCGAGAGCGACGGCAGGCGGTTCGCGATCGCGTTCGAGGACGGCGCGATCATCGGCGCGGCCTCGCCGGTCGCGGCCGACGCGATCGCCCGGCTCGCGCTGACCAACCACGTGATCGCCAAGTCGCAGGTCGCCGAGCTGACCCGCCGGGTCGCGGCGCGGCCCGAGCGCGACGAGGTCGACGTGCTCGCCGAGACCGTCGCGTGCGACCCCGATCAGCTCGCGAAGCTGCGCCACCGGCTGATCGCGCAGCGCGCAGCGCGGACGTTCGCGATCGAGCGCGGCACGTTCGTGCTCGACGACCAGGTGACGCTGCCGAGGGCCGCGCCCGGTGCGGCCGGCGGTGCGCCGGCCGTGGCGATCGACCCTCGCCACGTGATCTATCTCGGGGCGCAGAGCAACCTGTCCGAGCAGCGCCTGGCCGACGATCTGCGCCAGCTCGGCGGCTACTTCGTGCTGCGGCCCGAGGCGATCGACGAGCTACCGCGGTTCGGGTTCGAGCCCGGCGCGCAGGTCGTGATCGACGCGCTGGCCACCGGGACCAGCCTGCCCGAGCTCGAGGCGGCGCATCGCGAGCTCGATCCGCGGCTGGTCCAGGCGATCCTCTACGCGCTGGCGTCGTTCGGCGCATGCGCGATCACGCCGCGCACGACCACGGCGCCGGTGCCGGCGACATCGGTGCCGGCGACTTCGGTGCCGGCGACTTCGGTGCCGGCGGCATCGGTTCCGGCGGCTTCGGTGCCGGCGACTTCGGTGCCGGCGACGCCGACGGCATCGCTCACGCCACCGGCGCGGGTCACCGGCCCGGTGCGCGGCGATCCGCGGATCGTGACCTCGCCGTTCGCGTCGCGCACCCGGACCTCGCCGACCGCGTACGCGAGCGTGACCGCCGAGGACGTCGGCACCAACACGCCGGCCGCCACCCGGCCGCGGCCGCCCGCCCCGCTCGCCCCGCCGTCGCGCGTGCCGAGCTCGACCAGTCCGCCGGTCGCGGCGCTCGCGGTGCCGGCGCCGGTGCCGGCATCCGGAACCGGGCGGACCCAGCTCCCGACCCTGACCCTGACCCCGACTCCGACTCCGACTCCGACCCCGACTCCGACCCCGACCCCGACCCCGACCCCGACCGACGACGCCATCCCCGAGCCGTTGCCGCCGCCCCCGACCGGACCGGTGCGCGCGCCGTTCCTGGCCCCGGCCACCGCGCGGACCGAGACCGACGACGGCATCCGGTTCGCCGATATCCCGACCCCGTCGCCGCTGCCGGCGGCCGCCAAGTCCGGCGCGACGTTCAGCGAGCCGCAGCGCACCGGCGCTGCGGGGCCGGGCGCGCCGAGCGCGTCGCGGCCGGCGATGCCGCGCGCGCTGACCCCGAACGAGGCCGAGCTGGCGCGCGGGTTCCCCGATCAGCACACGCCGACCGGCGCGGGGTTCGGCGCCGGCCCCGGGGAGCACCGCACGCCGACCGAGCCCGGCGCGGGCCCGGAGAGCTCGCGGGTCTCGACCGACAACGCGGTGGCCGCCGAGGCCGCGTTCAAGCGCGGCGAGCTGGCGATGAAGCGCGACCAGCCGCGCGAGGCGATCCTCGAGTTCAAGACCGCGTGCGATCTCGACCCGACCGACGCCGACTACAGCGGCGTGCTGGCGTGGGCGCGGTTCTGCGCGGCGGGCGACAAGCCCGCGGTCGCCGGCGAGACCCGCAAGCTGCTCGAGCGCGCGGCATCCAGGTCGAAGCGCCCCGAGCGCGCCGGGTTCCTGCTCGGCCGCGTCGAGCGCATGCTCGGCCGCGACAAGGAAGCGCTGCGCCACTTCCAGGAGGTCCTCGCGCTCAAGCCCAACCACGCCGAAGCGGCGAGCGAGGTCCGCGCGATCGAGGCCCGCCAGGCTGCCGCCAAGGGCGGCGGCGGCCTGTTCGGTCGCAAGCGCTGACCCGGCGCTGACCCGGCGCTGACCCGGGCTGATTAGATCCTCGTACGGGCTCGGGCGTTGCAACGCCCACGTCATGCGTACTTTCAAACGGTTGCTGTTTGGTGCCGCGCTCGCTTCGGCGAGCTGCGCCACCGGTTCCGGTCCGACCTCGACGACGACGACCGACTCGGTCGTCCCGCAGACCACGACCGATCTGAGGTTCGCGGCGCTGCGGCCGATCCGGCTGGCACCGAGCGACGGCAGCAAGGCGATCGACGCCGCGATCGCCTCGCACTTCCAGCGCACCGCGACCCGGCGCGGCTACGTGATGACCGACAAGCCGCTGTACCAGCCCGGCGAGACGATCTGGTTCCGCGCCGATCTGCGCGCGACCGGCACGCTGGTCGGCGCCGCCCCGACCGGGCTGACCGTGCAGCTGGTGTCGCCGCGCGGCGCGATCGCGATCCAGCGCCGGGTCCAGACCACCGACGGCGTGGCGCAGAACGACTTCGCGCTGCCCGACGACCTCGAGGGCGGCGAGTACACGATCCAGGTCACCGCCGACGACGGCACGGTCGACCGCAAGAAGATCGTCGTCAACACCTACGAGGCGCCGCGGCTGATGAAGACGCTGGAGCTGCTGCGCAAGGCGTACGGCGCCGGCGATCCGGTGGCGGCGGCGATCGAGATCAAGCGCGCGACCGGCGAGCCGTTCGCCGGCCGGCAGGTCACCGGCGTGGTCACGGTCGACGACGTCGAGGTCGCGCGGCTGCCGATCAAGACCGACGCCGACGGCAAGGCGACCGTGAAGTTCCAGCTCCCGGCGCAGATCGCGCACGGCGACGGCCTGTTGACGATCCTCGCCGACGACGGCGGGGTGACCGAGTCGATCCAGAAGCGGATCCCGATCGTCCTGAAGACGCTGCAGCTGCAGCTGTTCCCCGAGGGCGGCGATCTGGTCGACGGCCTGCCGGGCCGGGTCTATGTCGCGGCCAAGGACATGATCGGCAAGCCGGCCGACGTCGATGGCAAGATCGTCGACGATCGCGGCCAGGTCGCCGGCGAGCTCACGACGATCCACGACGGGCTCGGCCGGTTCGAGCTCACGCCGGCGACCGATCGCAGCTACCACGTCGAGATCACCCGGCCCGCCGGGATCGCGCAGAAGTTCGACCTCCCGACCGCCCAGCCGGGCGGTTGCGTGGTGCGCAGCGTGGCGTCGCCGGTGGCCGACACCCTGCGGGTCGCGGCGACCTGCACGACGTCGCGCTCGCTGGTGGTCGAGGCCGTGCTGCGCGAGACCGTGCTCGCGAGCGGCGCGGCCGAGGTGACCGGCGGCAGCCCGGCGGTGTTCGAGCTGCCGGTCGATCCGACCGCGCAGGGCGCCGTGCGGGTCACGCTGTTCTCGAGCAAGCACGAGCCGCTCGCCGAGCGCCTCGTCTATCACGGCCGCGGCCGCGACCTGAAGGTCGCGATCACCGCCGACAAGAAGACCTACGCGCCGCGCGATCCGGTCAAGCTCACCGTGCACACCACCGACGCCGCCGGCAAGCCGGTCAAGGCCAGCGTGGGCGTGGCGGTGGTCGACAACACGGTGCTGTCGTTCGCCGACGACAAGTCGGCCGGCATCCTCGCGCACCTCTACCTCGAGCCCGAGCTCGGGCCGGCCAGCGGCGCGGCCGACGCCGACCCCATCAACGAGCCCAACTTCTACTTCTCCGACAAGCCCGAGGCGCCGGCGGCGATGGACGCGCTGCTCGCCACCCGCGGCTACCGCCGGTTCGAGTGGCAGCCGGTGTTCGCGCCGCCGCCGCCCCCGGATCCACCGCCCGCCACGGCGGCGACCGAGGGCATGGCCATGGACGTGGCGCTCGCTGCGCCCGAGCCCGAGGCTCCCGACGCTGACTTCAAGCGCGGGCGGCTCAACGACAAGGACAGAGCCGGGATCCAGCGCCTGATGCACAAGCAGCCCGTCCGCCCGGTCCCGCTCGGCAACGCGCCCCGCGCCGCCCACGCCACCCCGCCTGCAGCGCCCGTGCTGCACGACGCGATCCACGGCGCGAACAAGGCGGGCGCGAAGCAGAAGCAGGCGAACGACGAGGATCGCAAGGTCGCCAAGGGCGAGGTGATGCGCCGGCTGCGCCAGCAGGGCCTGGGCGGCGCGCGGATGGCCGGCGATCGCGCCGACGACCTCGGCAACGACGAGGCCGATCAGCCGGTGCTCGCGTGGGCCCCGGTCCGCGTGTTCCCGGTCCCGGCGTACACCAAGGGCTACGACGGCCCGCGCACCGACTTCCGCGAGACGATCTACTGGAACGGTAACGTCCAGACCTCGAGCGATGGCACCGCGCAGGTCGCGTTCGTGGCGTCCGATGCGATCACCTCGTTCCGCGCGACCGCCGAGGGCGTGTCGGCCGGCGGCGTGCCGGGCACCGGCGCGCTGACGATCCAGTCGAAGATGCCGCTGACGCTCGACGCCCACCTGCCGCTCGAGGTGACGTCGGGCGACGAGATCCGGCTGCCGGTGACCCTGTCGAACGAGACCGACGGCGGGCTCGACGCCGACCTCGCCGCGACGTTCGGCGCCGCGTTCCGGCTGATCCAGAACCCGGTCACCGGCAAGATCCACCTCGGCGCCGGCGAGAAGAAGAGCCTGTTCTTCCCGCTCAAGGTCGTGGCGACCGACGGCAGCGCCGACGTCGATCTCGCGATGACCACGCTCGGCCTCAAGGACGAGATCCAGAAGAAGATCCGCGTCGTCCCGCTCGGGTTCCCGTTCGAGGTCTCGGCCTCGGGTACGGCCAGGCCCGGCGCGCCGGCCCACCACGACCTCGAGCTCGCGGGCGCGCTGCCCGGCTCGATCCGCGCCACGGTGACGATGTACCCGTCGGCGCTCGCCGCGATGACCAAGGGCATGGAGGCGATGATCCGCGAGCCCGGCGGCTGCTTCGAGCAGACGTCGTCGACCAACTACCCCAACATCATGATCCTCGGCTACCTCAACGCCAACGACGCCGCCGATCCGGGGCTGGTCCAGAAGACCCAGGGCACGCTCGACAAGGGCTACAAGCTCTTGACCGGCTACGAGACCACGCAGAAGGGCTACGAGTGGTTCGGCAAGAGCCCCGGCCACGAGGCGCTGACCGCGTACGGCCTGATGGAGTTCGCCGACATGGCGAAGGTCTACGACGTCGATCCCAGGATGGTCGAGCGCACCGCGGACTGGCTGATGGGCCGGCGCGATCACCGGGGCGGCTTCTTGCGCAGCGCCGAGGCGATCGACTCGTTCGGCCGCGCCAGCACCACGACGACCAACGCGTACATCATGTGGGCGCTCGCCGAGGCCCGGCGCACCGGCGGGCTGACCCAGGAGCTCGCGACCCAGGCCGCGCTCGGCGCCGAGACCAAGGATCCGTACCTGCTCGCGCTCGCCGCCAACACCGGCCTCCTGACCGCGCCGGCCGCCGGCGAGACCAAGGCGATGGTCGTGCGGCTCGCCGCGATGCAAGGCGTGGACGGCAGCTGGACCGGCGCGAAGGAGTCGATCACGATGTCGGGCGGCGAGTCGCTCGCGATCGAGGCGACGTCGCTCGCGACCCTGGCGCTGCTCAAGGCGTCGCCGAGCAACGAGTACGAGGCCCAGATCCGCGGCGCGGTCGACTGGCTCAACGCGCGGCGCAGCGGCTACGGCCAGTGGGGCAACACCCAGGCGACGATCCTGGGGCTCAAGGCGCTGACCGCGTACGCCGATCACGCGCGTCAGATGCAGTCGGCGGGCGCCGCGACGCTGGTGATCAACGGCGAGCCGGCGGGCACGATCCAGTTCGACAAGGGCCGCAAGGACGCGCTGGTGTGGGACGACCTCGCCGGCAAGCTGCGGCCCGGCCACAACACGATCGAGCTCAAGCTCGACGGCCAGGCCGCGCTGCCCTACTCGATCGCGATCGACTACCGCTCGGCCCAGCCGCAGTCGTCGCCGGCCGCCAAGATCGCGGTGTCGACCCGGCTCGACAAGCCCGAGGTCAAGCTCGGCGAGGGGGTCAAGCTGCGGGCGCACATCGAGAACACGACGGCCGCCGGCGTGCCGATGACCCTGGCGCGGATCGGCATCCCCGGCGGGCTGACGTTCCAGACCTGGCAGCTCAAGGAGCTGCGCGACAAGGGCCTGGTCGACTTCTACGAGACCCGGCCCCGCGAGGTCATCCTGTACTGGCGCGGGATGGCGCCGGGGGCCAAGAAGGACCTCGCGCTCGACCTGCTCGCGACGGTGCCCGGGCTGTACGAGGCGCCGGCGAGCTCGGCGTACCTGTACTACACCGCCGAGGACAAGGCGTGGGCGCCGTCGGTCAAGATCCAGGTCGATTGAGTCAGCGAGTCCTCGAGAGCTACGGGTCGTAGCTGGTCGGCCACGCGGCGCGGGTGGCCCCCGCCGGATCGTCGGCGACCTGGGACGCGCGGTCGAGCAGCATCGTGGCGCGGCGCTCGGCGTCGTAGCGCGGCCACGCCGGCAGGCCGCCGCCGTTCGGATCGCCGGTCTTGATGAACGATACCCACGCCAGGTGGATCTGCGTCGCGAGCCCCTGGGCGTGGGGCAGCTGGTCGCCGAGCAGGAGCTGCGACAGCTGCAGATCGAGCCGGTTCCACACGAACGGCAACTCGAGCGCGTGCGCGGCCCCGAGCCGGCCGCCGAACGCCGGCGACCGCCAGTCGAACCGGTACAGGAACACCGGGGCGCCGCGGCCGGCCTGGGCCTCGGCGAGCCGGACCACCGGGATGCCAAACACCGCGTCGCCGATCAGGTCGACCCAGGCGCGGGCCTCGGACTGATCGGGCCGCGCGCTGCGATAGACCTCGAGCAAGGCGTCGATCTGCGCGCCGAGCCGCTGGCGCAGCACCGGCTTGAAGCCTTCGACGGTGACATCGCCGAGGAACAGCTCGAAGAACGTCCACTCGTCGCGGTTCGAGCCGAGCAGCAGCGGGATGCCATCGGCCGAGCCGGCGCGCACCAGCTCGACGGGCGAGCCCGGCACCGTGACCCCGTCGATGTACGGCCCATACGCGGTGATCCCGAGGGTCTCGGTGACGTGGTCCTGGGCCGCGAGCAGCTGATCGATCGGCAGCGCGGCCAGCGCATCTGCCGCGCCGGTGCCGGTGCCGGTGCCGGTACCAGTGCCCGGATCGATCCCGAGCTGGGCGAGCACCGCGTGGGTGAGCCGGGTCGCGTCGGCCCGGGTCGACGGCGACAGCGCCGACGCGCCGCTCTCGAGGATCGCGCGGTGGAACAGCCCGCGCGCCGCCGGCATCGCGAGCAGGTGCGCGATCGAGATCGCGCCGGCCGACTCGCCCATCACCGTGACCGCGCCCGGATCACCGCCGAACGCCGCGATGTTGTCGCGCACCCAGGCGAGCGCCGCGATCTGATCGAGCAGCCCGTAGTTGCCCTCGGCGCGATCGCCGCCGGGCGCCACGTCGCCGAGGTACAACAGGCCCGGCAGCCCGAGCCGGTAGTTGATCGTCACCACGACGATGCCCTGCTCGGCGAACGGGATGCCGCTGTACAGCGGGGTCGACCCCGAGCCCATGATGAACGCGCCGCCGTGGATCCACACCATGACCGGCCACGCGCCGGTGCCGGTGCCGGCGTCCGGAGCTCCGTCGCGCGGCGCGAACACGTTGAGCACCAGGCAATCCTCGCCGGAGATGACCTTCTCGGTGATGCCGCTCATCAGGGCGACCCGCGAATCGCGCGACTGCGCGGCGACCGAGCCGAACGCGGTGGCGTCGCGCTCGCCCTGCCACGCCACCGGCGGCGCCGGCGGCCGGAACCGCAGCGCCCCGAGCGGCGGCGCCGCGTACGGGATGCCCTTCCACACCCGGACCGCACCGCGCAGCTCGCCGCGCACGCTGCCCTGCAAGGTCTCGACGATCAGCTCAGCCATGGAGCACCGCCCGCTCGAGGTCCGGGAGCGCCTCGCCGCAGTACACGGCGAGGCGTTGCAAGTGAGGCACGGTATCGCGGCAGCCGGTGAACCCGAAGCACACCATCCCCGCGTAGCTGTTGCAGGTGATGTTGAGCGCCTGGCCGTGGACCGGGATCGACATCGGGTACGACGACTCGAGCCGCGCGCCGCGGAAGTACAGCGGCTGCTCGGGGCCCGGCACGTTCGAGATCACGACGTTGAACGTCGGCCGCAGGTGGCCCGCGGTGCTCGGGATCATCTGCAGCATCGACGGCGCGGTGAGCAGCGCGCTGTACTGCAGGATCGCCGCCTTCGACATCCCTTGCAGCTGCTGCTTGGCGCGCGTGGTCGACGCGACGATCCGCGCCAGCCGCTCGGCCGGGTCGTCGATGTCGGTCGCCAGGGTCGCGAGGATCGAGCCGACCGCGTTGCCACCGCCGAGCTCGTCCTTGGCGCGTACGGCGACCGGCAGCATCGCGATCAGCGGCGCGGTCGGCAGCGCGCGCTGCTCGAGCAGGTAGGTCCGCAGGCTGCCGCCCGACACCGCGAGCACGACGTCGTTGAGCGTGCCGCCGGCGGCCTTGGCGATCGCGCGCATCCGGGCGATCGACAGGCTCTGGGTCGCGAACCGCCGGCTCTTGCTGATCCGCGCGTTGAGCACGCAGCGCGGCGCCTCGAGCGGCGAGATCAGCTCGTGATCGGTGCGCGACGACTGCACGATGTTCATCAGCGCGCGCACCACGCTCTTCGACGCGCCGTACTGCTGGCGCACCGCGGCCAGCAGCTCGGGGTAGTTGATGCCGCGGGCGCGATCCTCGGTGTCGGGCGGCTCGCCGTCGGCGCCGGGCGCGGCCTGCGGCTTAGGCGCAGGCGCAGGCTCCGGGCGCGGCTTGCGGCGCGGCGGGATCGAGAAGAACAGCGGCCGGTCGCGCTCGTCGGGAT
>DATBBB010000523.1:0-28436 GCA_036271215.1 Kofleriaceae bacterium
CGAGTCGGCGTTGACCCGGTGCCACACCGCGTGGACCGCCTCGCGGTGGTGGGTGGTGCGGAACACGTCGAGGATCGCCAGGGTCAGCGCCTCGTCGCCGAGCGCGGCGTCGAGCGCCTTGCCGGGCTCCTGGCGATCGAGCCGCTCGAGCTGCCAGGTCGCGTAGCGCTTGCGGTCGGCGTCCTTGCCTTGCGACTCGAGGGTCAGCGCCGGGATCGACGCCGGCTCCATCTTGCGCAGGTAGCGGCCGCACTCGTCGCGGTAGATCATCGTCGCGTCACCGAACGCGGCGTCGAACAGCTGCTGGCCGGCGCGCGGGTCCTTGGTCTGGGCGAGCGCGCGGATCGCGGCGTCGTCGGCGATCACCTCGCCGAGCGCGGTGGGGCCGGAGGTCGAGCCGGCGGCCGGGCCGGCGGCCGGGCCGGTGGCCGAGCCGGAGGTCGAGCCGGCGGCCGAGCCGGTGGTCGCGCTGGCGGTCGAGCCGGCGGCCGAGCCGGTGGTCGGATCGATCGCGAGCAGGTCGGTCAGCCAGTCGATGTCGTCGTCGGCCTTCTGCTCCTTGCCGGTCTGGCGCGCCGGCTGGGTGAACTTGCCGGTCTTGTCGGGCACCGAGGCCTTGATCGAGGTGAGCACGGCGCGGCGGTCGGCGATCTCGGTCTGGTGGGTGCGGCCGAGCCAGCTGCCGATCGCGCCGACGGTGCCGGGCGCGATCGCGGTCAGCTCGGCGATCGCCGCCTTGCGCGCGGCGGTGTCGGGGCCGGCGACGATCCTGTCGAGGATCGCGGTCGCCTTGGCGTCGTCGGGGCTCGCCGGGGCGGCCGGGGCGGCCGGCACCGGCGCGACCACCGGCACGATCGCGGCGGCGGGCTCGGCCGCGCGGCCATGCTTGGGCTTGCGGGCGGCGCGCGGGGCCGCGACCGCCGCGGTCACCGTGGTCGCCAGGACAAACAAGATCAGCGCGCCGCGCATCGCGGAGGGCTTAACCAATCGAGACTCGGCACGCAACATGTCAGATGCAACGTCGTGCATCCGGCGGCGATTCCCGTGCGCGGCACCACCGTTGGCACGAACCCTTCTCACCGGGGCGCGGGGCGCCATATTCAGTGAACGCGTTCGGGGGCGATCCGCTCGTTGGGATCGACAAACTCGAGGAACCGCAGGCCGATGGCGCGGGTGCTCGCCGCGTCGTTGCCGCCGGTGAAGTTCAGGTAGTGGTGGTGCTTGACCTCGGCGCGGGCGACGATCTCGTCGAGCTGGTCATCGTCGCGCGCGTGCTGGAAGTGCACGGTGACCACGGTGCCCAGCGGCGGCGCGTACGCCATCTCGACGAGGATCCCGCCGGCGGACACGTTGCGGGCGATCGCGAACGTGTCGCCGTACAGCTCGCTGCCGATCATCACCAGGAACGCCTTATCGAACCGGTTATGGGTGCGCTTCTCGAACCGCGCTCCGGCCTCGGGGACCGGGATCGTGACCGGGATCGAGGCTTGGGCCGGCGCTGGCGCCGGGGCTGGGGCCGGGATCGGGATCGGCATCGGCATGGGGATCGGCATCGGCATCGGCATCGGGGCCGCGCGCGGCGCGGACAGGTCGTCGAGCACGTGGGCGAGGTTCAGGGGTTCGCGGCGCTTCACTGAAATAATGATCGAAGCTGGCCGCCATGAAGTCAAAGAACTCACCTTATCCTACATAGGTGACCAACCGCCCCGCACGTTCGCGCTGGCTCGCCGGGCGTCGATCGGGCAGATTCTCGGCGTGCCGATTCTCGGCGTGCTGACTCACGACGCGCGCAGGCGCGCTCCCGCTCTGCGCGGGCGCGGGGTGGGCCTGCTGGCCGGAGTCGCGCTGGCGATCGGGGTGTTCGATCCCGCGGCGCACGCCGCACCACGCGCCAGTAACCCCGCGTTCCTGGGGATCCAGATGCTGCCGGGGATCCCGGGCACGTGCATGGTCCGCCAGGTCACCCCGGACAGCCCGGCCGAGGCGGCGGGGCTGCGCGGCGGCGACATCGTGATCGGGATCGACGGCCACGCGAACCCCGATTGCAACACGCTGCTCGACGCGATCACCGCGCACGCGCCCGGTGACATCGTCGCGCTCAAGATCTCGCGGCACAACAGCATGGTCACGATCAGCGCACAGCTGACCACGCGCGACGTCTTGCTCCACAAGGCGATCGGCAAGCCGATGATCAAGACCAACCTGATCGGCGTCGAGGATCACGCGGCGTACGATCTATCGGCGCTGCACGGCCGGATGGCGATCATCGGGCTGTACAACCCCGAGTGCACCGACTGCGGCGCGCTGTTCGGCCGGTTCCTCGCGTGGGCGCACGGCAAGGCGCGCAAGGGCGGGATGCCGCCGCTGGTGCTCGCGGTCAACGCCGGCGACATCTCGCGCGACCTCGAGCTGTTGCAGAAATCGCTCGACGTCCCGCTGGCGACCAGCGAGCCCGACGCGCTGCAGCTCGAGTCCGGCGCCGGCCGCGATCCGAGCTTCGCGAGCGCGATGTTCGGCACCGACCTCGTGCTCGCCGACCGCGACCGGCTCGGCGTGCTGGTGATCGACGGCCACGGCATCGTGCAGTACGTCGGGCCGATCGCGCCCAACAGCGACGACACCGAGGCCGCGCTCGACGAGCTGTTCGCGGTGGCCGACCAGGCGGCGCGCTGATCGAGCCGACATGCCCGCCGTGATCCGCAGCTACGATGGCAAGCGACCGCGGATCGGCCGCGGCGTGTTCCTCGCCGAGACCTGCGCGGTGATCGGCGAGGTCACGATCGGCGATGACTCGTCGGTGTGGTACTCGACCGTGCTGCGCGGCGATGTGATGGCGATCCGGATCGGCGCACGTACGAGCATGCAGGACGGCACCATCGTCCACACCACGTCGGGCCAGTTCGGCGCGGACGTGGGGAACGATTGCACGATTGGCCACGGTGTGATCCTGCACGGCTGTACCGTCGAGGATGGGTGCCTGATCGGCATGGGCTCGACGATCCTCGACGGCGCGCGGATCGGCACCGGCAGCCTCGTGGGTGCGGGTGCGCTGGTGACGCCCGGAACCGACATCCCCGCCGGCAGCCTCGTGCTCGGGTCACCGGCGCGTGTGGTTCGACCCGTGAATCAGAAGGAACGGGCGCAGATCGAGTACGGAGCTGCTCACTATGTCGAGCTGTCTCGCAGGTACCTTGCAGCCGACAGCGATTCCTCTGTACGTTAGCTCGTCGGGTCACGGGTGCGATCCGGCGTCTACTGTACGAGGCGAGCTCGGGAAATGACACTGTCACGCGGGTATCGGGTCGTGCGCGCCGTCGGGCTTCGCGTCGCGGCGCTCATGGCGATCGCGGTCGTGATGATGCGCGCGGCGCCGGCGCGCGCCGACAACGTCGACGAGCTGATCCGTCAGCTCGAGAACGACGGCTCGGACAAGGTCCGGCTGTCGGCGGCGATCAACCTCACCAAGCTCGGCGATCAGCGCGCGATCCTCGCGCTCGCCAAGGCGGTCGGCAACGACAGCAACCAGACGGTGCGCGGCACCGCGGCGGTCGGGCTCGGCGAGCTCGTCACCGACAAGACCAAGTCGAGCTTCAAGAACCTCGCGGTCTCGGCGCTCAAGCGCGCGGCGGCGTCGGACGAGAGCGACTTCGTGCGCAGCCAGGCCGAGAAGGCGCTGGCTGCGATCGGGGTCGCCGGGCCGTCCACGCCCCAGACCCCGGTGACCCCCGGCGGCGGGATCTACGTGAATATCGGACCGATGTCGTCCAGGACCGGCGACGCCGGTAGCGACCCCAAGCTCAAGGCGCTGATGGTCAAGATCGCGACCAAGACGATGTCCAAGGTCGCGAACAACATGCAGACCTCGTGGCCGGGCGGGGCGCCGACCAAGGCGATGCTCGACGCCAAGAACACGCAGGGGTTCTATGTCGACGGCACCCTGAACGAGCTGAAGATCAAAGAAAGCGGGTCGTCGACGACCGTTTCTTGTAAGATCAACATGTTGCTCGCAAGCTATCCAGATAAGAGCATCTTCGGCTTGCTCAACGGCGGCGCCTCGGTGCAAGCCAGCGGCTCGGCGAGCGATATCGCCTTGGCACGCGAGGATTGCGTGTCCGCGGTGGTCGAAGACTTGATCGCGAAGAAGATTGTTCCGACGATCAATACCAAGGCGGGATCTCCGTGACTTCTCCGAACCCAGGCGGCGACCGCGGCTACAAGCGGAGCTGGAAGAACCTCTTGATCAACAAGAGGTACCAGCTGCGGTTCACGTTGTTCATGGTCGGGCTGACGTCGCTGCTCATGGTCGGGCTCGGGATCTGGGTGATGTGGGTCGCGAACGAGACCACCGAGGTCTCGATGGCCAGCGTCCGCGGCGAGGCGTGCCCCAAGGTCCCGTCGTTCGGTGACGCCGCCGCTGACGAGGAGGCGCCGCCGCGCCCGTCGATGAAGCTCGACGAGCCGGGCGCGGGCGATGGCGCCCCGGGCTCCGCGGCCCCGGCGCCGGCCGCGCCGCCGGCGGCACCGTCGGCCACCCCGCCGGCGGCACCGGCCACCCCCCCGGCGCCGGCCGCCGCCGACGAGCCCCGCCACGTCAAGGTCCAGATCGACGAGAGCTCGATGAGCGTGCCGATGCCGGTGGACTTCGTCGACAAGACGATCCAGCACTGGACCTGCGAGATGCTCCAGACCGGCAAGATGGATCGGCTCGAGCACGGCCGGATCCGGATCCTGTGGGCGATGATCCTGACCGGCATGCTGCTCGTGCTCGGGCTCGCGATCTACGGCATCAAGATGACCCACCGGGTCGCCGGCCCGCTGTTCAAGGTCACCCTGTACCTCAACAAGATGCGCGCGGGGCGGTTCGACAAGGTCTACAACCTCCGCAAGGGCGATCAGCTGGTCGACTTCTACGATCATTTCAAGCTCGCGCACGGCGGCGTCGTCGGCATGCAGCGCGATGACATCGCGCGACTGGTCGCGGTGGTCGCCGCCGCCGAGGCCGCGGGCGAGGGCAGCCGGGCCGAGATCGTCGTGCTCCGCGACCTGCTCGCGGCCAAGGAGAAGTCCATTGAGTGATCCGACCGCAGCCACCGGCTTGCCGCCGGCATCCCATGTGCGGCACCAGCGCAAGCTGTCGAACTACATGCTCGATAAGAGCCTGCAGCTTCGCTACATCCTGTCCGTCACGATCCTGTCCGCGGTGATCGCCGGCACGCTCGGCTACATGATCTACGATCAGCGCCGCACCGCCTCGGAGTCGATCGAGCGCGATCTCAAGGTCCTGACCAGCCACCAGGATCTGCAGCAGCAGGTCGCCAGCGGCCTCGAGTCCGACGACCAGATGCTGGTCTACAAGATGATCGGGGTCGGCGTCGGCCTGGTGCTGATCCTGTCGGCGTACCTCGTGATCATGACCCACAAGGTCGCCGGGCCGCTGCACAAGGTCTCGATGTACTTCGATCGGATGGCCGACGGCAGGCTCGGCGTGGTGACGCCGCTGCGCCGCGGCGACATGCTGCAGGACTTCTTCGGCGACTTCAAAGCGATGCACGAGTCGGTGCGCAGCAAGTCGATCGCCGACGTCGAGGCGATGGAGCAGGCGCTGGCCGGGCTGCGCGCGTCGCGGCCCGCGGCGTCCGGCGGGCGAGGCGAGCTCGACACCGCGCTCGAGGCGCTCGATCAGCACCTCGTGCAGCGCAAGAAGCAGCTGGCCTGAAGCCAGGCGACGCCGGCGCGGGGACCGGAGGCTCGCTGGGGCTCGCTGGCTTCGTGGCGCTCGCGATCCGCGTGCGGCGCCGCGGTTTCCGCGGCCGTGACGGCGCGCCGGCGTTTTCGCGGGGACGCCGGGGGAGCATCGTGGGGCCGCGTCGAGTAGGATGGTGTCGTGGGTCCTCAGAGCACGTTGCTCGAGCTGGGTGATCGGTACTGGGCGCTCGGGCTCCCGGCGGCGGCGAAGAGCGCGCTGATCCGGGCGCTGGCCGGCACCGAGGACGTGACCCCGGCGCTGCGGCTGACCGACGTCGCGCTCGCCCAGGGCGACGTCCAGGCCGCCCGCAAGTACGCCGCCGAGGCGGTCAAGCGCGCGCCCGGGCCCGCGACCAAGATCCTGCTCGGCCGCGCCCAGCTCGCGGCC
Source organism: Kofleriaceae bacterium (assembly GCA_036271215.1). Lineage (GTDB taxonomy): Bacteria > Myxococcota_A > Polyangia > Haliangiales > Haliangiaceae > JABFXX01. Next base: position 6,134 of record DATBBB010000523.1, read on the forward strand.
GGCGAGCTCGCGGCGGCGCGGATGTCGCTGCTCGCGGCGATCGACTCGCCGAAGCTGACCCCGTGGGATCGCGTGCGCGCCCACCTGGAGCTGGCGCGCGCGGCCGATGCGCACGGCGATGCGCCCGGGGTCGCGGCGCAGGCGGCAGCGGCGTTCGAGGCGATGCTGCTCGCGGCGTCGCAGCTGCCGCCGGATCTCACGCTGATCGAAGAGGTCTCGGCGGCGGTGGTCGCGCACGGTCGGGCGGCCGACGCCCAGGAGAGCGTCGATGCGGCGCGCGATCAGAGCGGGGCGGCGGTGTGCGCGGCGGCGCTGCTCGCGGCGCGCCAGGCCGCCGGCGATACCGCGGTGACCGATCGCGCGATCGATCACGAGCTCGCGGGGCTGGGCGATGGCGCCGGGATCCGGCTGCGCCGGCTCGAGCGCCGGGCCCGCCGGCCGGCGAGCGCCGATCGCGGCGCGCTGATCGCCGAGCTCGAGGCGCTGATCCTGGCCGCGGTCGGCGAGGAGCTCACGGCGATCGATCGCGCGCGGCTGCACTTCCTGCTCGGCTCGCTGTGCGCCGAGGAGCCGGCGCTGCGCGCCCAGGCCGAGGACGCGTACCGCAAGGGCCTGGCGTTCCAGCCCGGCCACACCGCGGCGGCGTGCCGGCTCGCGCTGCTGATGCTCGATCGCGGCGATCAGGCCGGCGCGCTGGCCGAGATCGAGCGCGCGCTGCGGATCGACGCCAACCACGGCCTGGCGTGGCGCAACGCGGCCCGCATGCTCGACGCGCAGTCGCCGAGCCTGGGCGTCGTGGTCGGCCGGCTGCTCGACGCGGCCAACCCCGGCGCCGGCAGCGCGGCGGGCGGCGTGGCGCCCCGGCTGGTCACCGCGACCGCCGAGGTCACCCGCCACGACGTGCTCGCCGGGGTCTACGCCCACGGCCACCGGGTCAAGAACCTGCTCGGCATCATCGGCGCGCGGGCGCGCTCGGCGCGCAAGCTGGTCGGCGAGGCCGGCCGCACCGGCGAGCCGGGCGAGCTGTTCGAGCGGCTGCGCGACCTCGAGACCGACGTCACCGCGCTGTACGAGGAGTGGGCGCAGTACCTGCGCTCGATGCAGGCGCCGACCCCGACGATCGAGCTGGTGCCGCTGTCGCCGCTGGTCCACGAGGTCGTGGTCGCCGCGCAGGCCCGCACCCAGCAGGTCTCGATCGCGCTCGAGACCTCGGCCGGGCTGCCCGACGTCCGCGGCGATCGGATGCTGCTGCGCGAGGCGCTGCTCAACGTGGTGTCGAACGCCGCCGAGGCCTGCGCCGCGGCGCACGGCGACGTCGCGGTCCGGGTGCGGGCGATCGTCGCGCCCGGCGGCAGCACCGCGCCGCTGGTCGAGCTCGTGATCAGCGACACCGGCCCCGGCATCCCGCGCGCCCACCTGAGCCGGCTGTTCGTGCCCGGGTTCACCACCAAGGAGACCGGGTCCGGCGTCGGGCTCGCGATCGCCGAGCGCGTGGTCGCCGCGCACCACGGCCGGATCACGGTCGACTCCGAGGAGGGCCGCGGCACGACGATCACGATCACGCTGCCGACCGACAAGACCGGGCTGCAGCAGCTGCCGCTGTGGACGTCCGCGGAACGGGGGCTGCCATGACGCGCGACGGGATCACCGAGCGAGGCCTGCCGTGACCATCGGTACGATCGTCTGCGTCGACGATCAGGCCGAGGTCCGCCGGCTGCTCGGCGACGTGTTCCGGGTCCGCGGCTCGAACGTGGTCAGCTTCGACGACGGCGAGGACGCGATCACCTGGCTCGGCAGCAACGACGCCGACCTCGCGGTGCTCGACCTCGACCTCGGCCCCGGCCGGCGCACCGGGATCGAGATCTGCCGCGCGATCCGCGCCCGGCTGCCCGATCTGCCGATCATCATGCTGACCGGTCACGGCACGATCGACGACGCGGTCGCCGCGGTGAAGGCCGGCGCGGTCGACTTCATCACCAAGGATCCGTACCTCGAAGACAAGCTCGAGATCTCGGTCGAGAAGGTCGAGCGCATCCTGCAGCACGCGCTCGATCGCAAGCGGCTCGAGGACGAGAACCGCGAGCTGCGCGCGACCAACGAGCGGCTGCGCAAGGCGGCCGGCCGGCGCTGGCAGATCGTCGGCGACGCGCAGGCGATGCGCCAGGTGATGACCAAGATCGAGAAGGTCGCCCCGCTGCCGCGGCCGGTCCTCGTGCTGGGGCCGCGCGGCACCGGCAAGGAGCTGGTCGCGCGCGCGATCCACACCCTGTCGCCGCGGGCGTCCGAGCCGTACATCACGATCAACTGCGCCGCGGTCGCCGAGAGCCTGCTCGAGAGCGAGCTGTTCGGCCACGAGGAGGGCGCGTTCACCGGCGCGACCAAGCAGAAGGAAGGCAAGTTCGAGCTCGCCGACGGCGGCACCCTGTTCCTCGACGAGATCGGCAACATGTCGCTCGAGTTCCAGGCCAAGATCCTGCGCGTCCTCGAGTACCAGCGGTTCGAGCGGGTCGCCGGCAGCGAGTCGATCCAGGTCAACGTCCGCGTGATCGCCGCGACCAACCTCGACCTCAAGCAGGCGATGCTCGACGGCAAGTTCCGCCCCGACCTCTACGATCGGCTCGCGTTCGAGGTGATCAACCTGCCGTCGCTCGCCCAGCGCATGCAGGACGTCCCGGTGCTCGCCGTCCACTTCCTGAGCCGGTTCCGCCAGGAGGTCGCCGGGATCAGCGTCAAGGAGATCAGCGCCGGCGCGCTCGACCGGTTCGCGTCGTACGACTACCCGGGCAACGTCCGCGAGCTCAAGAACATCGTCGAGCGCGCGGTCTACATGGCGCAGGGTGAGGTGCTCACGGCGGCCGACGTCGATGCCGCGCTGCCGCCCGAGGTCGGCCAGACCTCCGCCGCCGCGCTCGCGTTCGAGGACGACGTCCGGATGCCGCTGCCCGAGCGGGTCGACGCGTTCGAGGCCTGGCTGTGCAAGGACGCGCTCGAGCGCACGCGCTACAAGCAGAAGGAGGCCGCGGCGCTGCTCGGGCTGTCCTACGATCAGTTCCGCCAGCGCTACCGCAAGTACGGCCTCGGCAAGGACTGAGTCAGCGAGTCCTCGAGCTGACGATCTTTGCTGTGCAGGCGCGGCCGGCAGTATGCCGGCAAGCCGATCGACAGGAGTGGCGAACGAAGGTTCGACAGCTCTTGACCGGCGCAGGCGCGCCGGCCGCCATGGGCGCCGCGTTGCGGTAAGCTACGCTCGCACTCATGGGCATCTTCTCGCGGATCAAGCAAGGTGTGTCGAGCCGGGCGAACGCAGCGATCGACAAGGCGATCGATCCGGCGAAGGAGCTCGAGATCGCGATCGCGGAGCTCGAGGACGGCCGCAAGAAGGCGCTCACCGAGCTGGTGTCGTACAAGACCACCGCGAAGCAGCTCGACGCCGACATGGAGAAGCACAAGGCCAAGGCCGTCGAGTGGGAGCGCCGCGCCGTGCTCGCGATCAAGGCCGGCGACGATGATGCAGCCAAGCTCGCGCTGCGCGAGAAGAAGGCCGCGGAGGCCGAGGCGGTCAAGATCGAGCGCGACAAGCACGAGGCGGCGAGCTACGCGATCCAGCTCAACAAGAGCCGCAAGGAGTTCGAGACCAAGCTGCAGCTCTTGAAGATGCGCAAGGGCACGCTGGCGACCCAGATCGCCGCGGCGCGCTCGGCCGGCGGTGACGCGTTCGGCAACGACAGCTCGGTGTGGGACCGGTTCAAGGACGCCGAGGATCGGATCGACTCCGAGGCGATCGCGACCGAGGTCGACGCCGCGATGCGCGGCGAGGAGGCCGAGGCCAGCGCGTTCGATGCCAAGCTGGCGGCCGCGGCCGGCTCGGCGGGCTTGCTCGCGGTGCCCGACGGTCCCGACGACGCGCTCGCGCAGCTCAAGGGCAAGATGGCGGAGCAGAAGGCCGCCAAGCAGAAGCAGCTCGAGGCCGCGAAGCTCGAGCCCGGCGACAAGCCGAAGGCCGACAAGTGACCGAGCGCAGCCTGGCGTCCACGATCGGGGCCGGCGCCGCGGGCCACGCGCACGACGCCGACGAGGCGCTGTCGGCCCGGCTGCGCGATCTGGCGCTGGTCGAGATCGATGCGCTGCTGCTCGGCGGCCGCGCCCAGGACCTGATCGCGGCGTTTGCCGACGACGTCGCCGACGCGCTCCGCGAGGCGCGCAGCCGGATCGCCGCCCTGCGCAGCCAGCTCGGCGGCGCCGATCCGCTCGCCGTGCTCGACGTGTCGACCCGCCAGCGCGCGTCCGATGCCGGCGCCGCGGGCGTCGACCGGATCCGCGCCCGGCTCGCCGTCCAGGCCGACGCCTCGCGCTCGCTCGCCCGGCTCACCGAGCTCGCGGCCGGCCTGATCCCGAAGCTATTCGAAGCCGACCGGCGCCGCTGACCGCCGCCGCGCTACAACGGCTGCCGGAGCAAACCGTGGCGCTCGGCCCACGCTTCGAAGCCGGCACCGTCGCAGGGGAACCGGCGACGTCGGCCAGCAGCGGATAGGTCGATCGGCCGCGCTCGAGCTCATCCCGTACAGCGTGCGTCACGACCCGTCGCCGTCCGTCGGTCAGGCGGTCGAGCATGTCGAGGCGGCCGGCGCGGGCGAACGCGCTCAGCACGGAGCTATCGAGACCCAGCGTCGTGCTCACCTGGACCTCGCGCTATCGCGGCAGCGGCTCGAGCTCGGCGGCCATGGCCTCGAGTGGTACCGGCTTCTCGGCCGGTAGATCGATCTCCAGCACGGTGCCGTGCAACAGCTCGACGGCACGCGTGCGGCCGAGCTTGCCCTTGTTCAGCGCACGCAGGACCGCGGCGGCGTACCGGGGTGGCACCGTGGGCGGCGAGCCATCATTGCGAATCGTGAGCTCGCGCTCCAGGTAGTCCACGCTCGTCGGCTTTTGCGGTGCCAGGGTAGCGTGGAGCTGATCCGTCAAGCACCCAACGCGATGCAGCTGCGCGCACGCCGCGGACCAGCTCATGCCGAACTCGACCGCGAGCCGGATCGCCGCACCGCGGGGATCGGCGTCGCCGCGGAACTTCTTCCAGCGCGGACCGATCGCGGCGCGCGGCATCAGGAAGTGGATCGCGAAGGCATTGATGATCTTCTCGCGCTCGGTTGCACCGGTGCCCACGACCCATTCTGTCGAGTAGGCGTCGGCGAGCACGTGGTGACCCAGCTCGTGCGCGATGGTGAACCGGCGCCGTCCGCTGTCGCTGTCGGCGCTGATCAGCGCAACCCCGCCGCGCTGGAGCGCGACGTACGAACCATCGAGCTCCGGCGCTTCGCCGCGGTCCATGGGGAGGACGAACGCGTACAAGCCGAGCCGCTCTGCGACGCGCACGAGATCCCAGACGGGCTCGTGATCGGCGAGCTCCGCGAGGGCACGGGCCTTGAGCGCTGCCGGCTCTGCCGCTGCGATCGAATCCACGGGCGGGGTGGCGAGCGCGGGCGGATCGAGCACGCCGAGCTTGACCAGCTGCTCGACATCAAGCGCGAGCGCCTCGAGCTCGACGTCCTCGCGGCGCACGATGCCCTCGCGATCGTCACGGCGGCTCACCACCGATGACGAAGGATCGCTGAGGAACCATCCGATCGGCCGCCGCAGCACCTGCGCGAGTTGCGCGAGCTCGAGCGCATCGATGCCACGCAGGCCGGTCTCGATCTTGGAGATCGCGGTACGCTCCATCCGTAGCGCAGTTGCCAGATCGGTCTGCGTCAGGCCAAGATCCTTCCTCGCCGCCATCACCCGCTTCCCGATATCTTCCAGCGACTTGACCATCTCACGTGCGAAAATAGCACATTTGTGTCGGCGCGGCGATGGTTTGATTGTGCGGGGGCTGGTGTGGTGATGTTGGATTGGTGGCGTGATGCGGTTCGAGCCCGCGCGCTGATCGCATCGAGGTCAGCGTCGTCGTCGGACGCAGCCGCGCGGCTGATCGTCAGCGCGGACCCAAAGCTCGCGGCATTTCTGTTGTCCTACCCATGGTCGCCTTATAGTGCCCGGGAGCATGGCTGACGAGGATCCGGACCTCGACCGCGCACGGCAGGGGGACCGCGAGGCCTTCGGCCGGCTGGTCCGGCGCCATCAACGACGGGTGTACGCAGCAGCGCTCCATATTCTCGGCAACCACAGCGACGCGGATGACGCGACGCAGGAGGCGTTCGTGCGCGCATATCGCGGGCTCGCCACGTTCGACGGCCGGGCCGATTTCTTCACGTGGCTGTACCGGATCACGGTGAACACGGCGCTCAATGCGCTGCGCTCCGGCAAGCGCGGCGCGGCGCTGTCGCAGCGCGGTGGGGCCGAGGCGGCGCACGTCGGTGGCCGGCCGGAGGCGCTGGGCCAGGCGGCGATCAGCCCCGAGCAGCAGGCGGTCCGCACCGGCGAGGTGACGCGCGTGCTCGATGCGGTCGCGCAACTATCGCCTGCGCTTCGCGTGACCATCGTGCTAGCCACGATCGAGGAGCTGCCGCACAAGCAGATCGCCGAGATCCTCGAGGTTCCGGAGGGCACCGTTGCCTGGCGCATCAACGAAGCCCGTCGCCTGTTGAAGCTGCGCCTGTCTGCCATCGAACCCAGGACCGTCGCAAAGTAGCCATGGCGAACGATCTCGAAGACCACGGTGGGCTCGATGCCCAGCTCCGGCGCGCGATGGCGGCGCTGGATCGCGGCGTGCCGCCGGGGACGTTCGACGGGCTGGCCGACCGGGTGCTGGCGCGGCTCGACGATGCGAGCCTCGGGGAGCTGCCGGCGCTGCACCTGCATGGCGCGGCAGATGCGGGTGATGCCGGCGGTGATGGTGATGCCGGCGGTGATGGCGATGCGGAGCGGGTGCCGGTGCTGCCGAGCCCGCCGGCGCACCCGGCGCCGGATGAAGATTCGGGCCTCAAGGACATCCGGACGCTGGCGAGCGAGACCAAGGCGCGGCTGTCGTCGCGCCGGTCGGCGCAGGAGCTCGCCGTGGAAGAGGTGCCAGCGTCGTCGTCGACGAGCTGGAAGTCGGTGGCGTTGCCCGAGCCGGCGCGCGTGGTGGCGCTCCCTGCGGCGCCATCGCCGTCGGAGATCATGGCGGCGGCGCGCGTGCTGCGCGGCGGCGACGAGAGCGCGGCGCAGGCAGCGGGGCAGGGTAGCCCGGCAACGAGCGGTGCGGCGGGAACCGCGAGCGTGGCCGCGCACGGTGCGTCGCGGGCGCGGGCGGGCGGGCGGCGCGTTCGCCCGGTGGTCGCGGGGCTCGGGCTCGCGATCGCGGTGGCCGCGGGCGCGGTGATCGTCGTGTCGCTGCAGGGTCCGCGATCGGGCGACGGGCGCAGCGGCGTGGTGAGCGAGCGTGGCGCCCAGGCACCGAGTACCCCGTCGGGGAACGCGATGACCCCGAGCCGGCCCGCGCCGGCGACCGCCGCGGCGGCGCCGCCGGTGCCGCCACCGCCGTCGACCGAGTCGGCCCCGGCGATCAACGATCCGGTCGCGATCGCAGGCGCCGGCAAGCCGCCGACCAAGCGGAGGACCGAGCCCACGGTGGTCTCGGGGAAGGCCGTGAAGCCGGGGCCAATCGCGAAGGGCAGCCGGTTCGCCAGCGACGAGCCGATCTCGAAGTTCGGCAAGAAGACCAAGGGCAAGGCGCTGGTCGATCCGTTCGACGATGATGTGCCAGCAGGGGCAACCGCCGGGGCCGCCGCGGGCTCGGCCGGCGATCCGGCGTTCGATGCGCTGCTCCAGGAGGCCGGCGTCCACGAGCCCCCGCGCAAGCCGAAGCTGGATCGCACACAGCTGTCGGGCGACGACATCAAGCGCGGCATGACCGCGGTCGAGCCGCGCGCCAAGGTGTGCTTTGCCGGCACCGCCGGCCTGGCCAGCGTGCGGCTGGCGGTCGCGCCCTCGGGGCAGGTCCAGAAGGTGACCGTGACCGGGCCGTTCGCCGGGACCGCCGTCGGGGCGTGCGTCGCGCGCGCCGTGCAAGCCGCGGTGTTCCCACCGTGGGATGGCGCCCCGCAGAGCTTCGGGTACAGCTATCTGCTGTCCGAGTAGCGCCTGAGGGCGTAGGAATCAACCCGGTCCGGCGCGATCCAATCCCGGCGGCTTGTCGATCTCGGCGCGCGGCGATAGCTTCGTCGCCTTGTCATGAGGAAGGTCTTTACCGGACGGAGCTTCGAGGATTTCGCCATCGGCCAGCGGCTGGTCCACGCCATCCCGCGCACGGTGCACGGCGGCGACATCGCGCTGTACATGGCGCTGACCGGCGAGCGCCCGCCGCTGGCGTCATCGACCGAGCTCGCGCGCTCGCTCGGCTTCATGCGCGAGGTCATCCCCGATCTGCTGGTGTTCCACATCGTGTTCGGCAAGTCCGTGACCGATATCTCGCACCTCGCGTCCGCCAACCTCGGCTACGCCGACGTCCGGTTCCTGCGCCCGGTGTACCCGGGCGACACCCTGGTCTCCGAGAGTGAGATCATCGGGCTGCGCGAGGTCTCGAGCGGCGAGGCCGGCGTGGTCTACGTCCGGACGCGCGGCACCAATCAGAAGGGCCAGGATGTCCTGAGCTTCGTGCGCTGGGTGATGGTCCCCAAGCGCGACAAGGCGGCGGCCAGGGGCGTGAGCTCGGTGCCGCAGCTGCCCGCGGTCGTGACCGCCGATCGGCTGCCGGTGCCCGACGTGATGAACCTGCAGCGGTTCGCCGATCTGACGTGGGCGTTCGGCGGCACCGCGCGGTGGGACGACTACGCCGTCGGCGAGCGGCTCGATCACCCCGACGCGATGACGATCGAGGAGGCCGATCACGTCCAGGCGACCCGGCTGTACCACAACAGCGCGCAGGTCCACTTCGACGCCCGCGGCATGGCGGACTCGCGGTTCGGCCGCCGCATCGTGTACGGCGGCCACGTGATCAGCGTCGCGATGGCGCTGGCGCAGAACGGCTTGCAGACCGTGCTGCGGATCGCGGCGTGGAACGGCGGGGCACACGTGGCGCCGACGTTCGCGGGCGACACCTTGCGCGCGTTCACCGAGGTCGTCGAGCGCGCCGAGCTGCCCGGCCGGAGCGATGTCGGTGCGCTGCGGCTGCGGATGTCGGCGGTCAAGAACGTATCGGCCGGCGAGCTCGGCGCGATCCAGCCGCTGCTGACCGGCACCAAGGAGCCGCGGATCGTGCTCGAGCTCGACTACTGGGCGCTGCTGCCGCGGCGGTGACGATCGCGGGCGGCGCGCAGCGCGATCACCCCGGCGAGGCCGGCGATCGCGAGGCAGCCGATCGCGAGCGCGGCGCGCAGCGGCCGCTGCGACGAGTCCTCCACCCAGAACGGGCCGACCCGCGCGAGCTGGGCGCGGTGGACCACCGGGTAGATCTCGATCGATAGCGCCGCTGCCACGATCGCGCCGGGCCTCGACTCGCGCCGCGGGTCCAGCTCGGGGACGGTGGCGTGCGCGAGCCGCAGGGCGGCGGCGCGGATCGTATCGGGCGCGGCCCGATCGTCGGTCGCGATCACCGCGGTCAGCCGCGCCGGGCTGTCGGGGGCGATCGCCAGCGGATCGCGGGCCGCGTGGTGCAGCACGACGCTCGCGGTCACCACGCCGGGGAGCAGCGCGAGCTGCGCGGCGAGCCGGTCGCCGTCGTCGCGATCGATCGCGCGCTGGTGCTCGACCGGTCCGTCGACGGTGGGCGCACAGCCGGCCGCCCCGAGTGCGAACGCCGCGATCGCCGCGATCGCCGGCCCCCAGGTGACAGCCACGCGGCAACCGTAGCATGCTGGGCAGCGCCGCCGCCGGTCACCGCCGGTGCGCCACGGCAGATCCGATGAACGCGGTCGCGCACATGGTCTCGCGGTTGTCCCCGGTGGTGATCCGCCGGCTCGCCGTGCTGCGCGTCCACCGGTTCGCCGGTGGGCCGAGCGCGCCGGGTGCGCCGGACGCATCGAGCTCGATGGGAGGCGCAGGTGGGCCGGGTGGGCCGGGTGGGCCGGGTGGGCCGGGTGGGCGCGGCGGGCCGGCACCCCATGCGCCGCACCAGGCGCTCGACGTCGAGCAGGCGACCGCCCGGGTGATCGCGCGGTGGGAGGCCGATCTGTGCGGCCTGCTCAACGCGATGACGCGCGGCGAGCTCGCGGCGCTGGCCGATCAGCTCGGCGTGCCCGGCGCGGTGCGGTCGCCGGCGCTGCGGGCGGCGCTGTGGGACCGCGGCGCGGCGCTCGAGCGCGGCGGCACGTGGGTCGCCCCGGCGGTGCAGCCGCGGCCGGTCGTGCTCGGCGGCCACCTCGTGGTCCAGGCCGCGCCGCGCGGGCTGTATCCGCCGAGCGCGGGCTGGCCCCGGCCGGTGCCGGCGGCGGTCCGCGCGCGGCCACCGCGCGACGAGCCCGAGGGCCTCGACGATCTGCTCGCCGCCGCCGACCGCCTGATCGGCGTCCGGCTCGGCGCCCGCGGGCGCGACAAGGGCGCGTGGGGCCTGCGCGCCGCGCGGCTGCTCGGGATCCTCGAGCGCAACGCCGGCGAGCCCGACTGGCGCGGCGACGTCGAGATCAAGACGGTGCCGGTCGTGCGCGAGCCGAGCGGGCTGTGGCGCGTGGTCGAGGATCCGGCGATCGCGATGGCGAACGAGCCGGTGCTCGCCAAGCTCGCCCGCACGCTGTGGCTGGCGCGGGCCGATGTCGATCCCGATGACGCGACGATCGTGTCGTGGTACTTGCTCGACTGGGACTCGACCGTCGCCGGGCTGGCGCGGCGCTATCTCCACGAGCGGCCCAAGGGACCGGCAGGCACCGATGCACGCGCAAGCTACCTCCACCGACGCTTCTTCGCAGACGCAGGCATGCTGGCGACCCTGAACGGCCCACCGGCGAGCGGCGAGCCGGCGCCCGAGGGGGCCGCGTGATCGCCGACGAGCTGCGGATCATCGGCTCGACGCAGACCAACGTCGTGATGGCCGCCGAGCTGACCCGCGTGGCGCGCCGCGTGCTCGGCACACGGCCGCCGGCGCCGCGCAAGGAAGGCCTCGGCCAGCTGGTGCTGCCGTTCGATCGCGACCTGGCGTGGGCCGCGGTGACGTACCTGCGCACGCCGACGCGCGTGCTGTGGGACGTCTATCGCTCGCGCGCGACCCGGCTCGAGCCGCTGTACGACGAGCTGGTCGCCGACGTGCGCGGCGATCCGCGCGCGCTGGTCCGCGATGGCGACGGGCTGTCGGTCGAGGCGCGCCGGGTCGAGGCGTTCGCGGCCGGCGATCGCCAGGTCGTCGGCACGGTCAAGAACGCGCTGATCGACGCCGCGGGCCGGCGCGGGATCCGGCTCCACGTCGATCCCGACGATCCGGCGACGCGCTGGGTCGCGCGGCTCGACGATCGCGGCGAGCTGGTGGTGTCGATCGATCTCGGCGGCGGGTCGCTGTCGCAGCGCGGCTGGCGGCGCGACGCCGGCGAGGCCCCGCTGCGCGAGCACCTCGCGGCGGTGTTGCTGATGCTGTGCCGGTTCGATCCGCGCGCCGACGTCGTGGTCGATCCGATGTGCGGCTCGGGGACGATCCCGATCGAGGCGTTGCTCGCCGCGCGCGCGACGGCGCGGCCGACCCCGACGCTCGCCGCGCTGGGGATCGCGGGCCCGGCCGGGCCGGGGCTCGCGGGCGCTGCCGGCGGCAGCCGCCCCACCGGTCGCGGGCACACCGCCCCGCCGCTGTTCCCCGACGCGGCCCCGCTGGTGATCGGCTGCGACCTCGATCTCGACGTGCTCGCCGCCGCGCGCGACAACAGCCGCGCCGCCGGCATCGCCGATCAGGTCGTGTGGCAGCGCGCCGACGCCACGACCCTGCGCCCCGAGCTGATCCGCGAGATCGCGCGCGAGCGCGGCCGCCCGGCGCCCGAGACCGGCCTCCTGATCGCCAACCCGCCGTACGGCGAGCGGCTCGATCAGGACGATCTGCACGAGCTCTACACCGGGCTCGCCGAGACCTGCCGGCAATTCCGCGGCTGGCGCGCCGGGTTCCTCGTCGGCAATCCGCTGCTCGAGCAGGCGTTCTACCGCGTGATCGGCCCGCCGCGGATCAAGAAGCCGCTCGCCAACGCGAACCTGCGCGCGTACTTCTACCTGTACGATCTGTGACCGCGCGGCGATCTGTGACCGCGTCAGCCGTCGTTGCGGGCCGCCCACGCCGAGATCAGCTCGAAGTCGTCGATGATCCGCGAGTGGTGGTGGCCCCACAGGTCGCTGATCATCAACATCGTGCCCTGCGAGAGCTGCGGCGTGAGGTAGATCGCGTAGTAGTTGGCGCCCGAGCCATCGCCGACCTCACCGACCAGATCGAGCGGCTGCTTGGAGATCGGGCAGAACAGCTCGCAGCGCGTGCCGGCCGGGATCGCGAACGCTCGGCTCTTGCGGCCATCGCCGTGGATCGGCGACAGGTGAATCAAGCCTTCGTTGCCGGCGGCGCGAATCCCGAGCGTGACGGCGGGGTAGCCGTCGAACTGGACGTCCGAGATCCCGACGAGGTTGTCGCCGCGCGGGCCGTACGCCTGCGTGACGATCACCTGGACGCCTTCAACGACGTCAACGGCTCCGGTGACCGCGCTGAAGCGGCCGGTGATGGTGAGGTTGCGGCGGTCGACAGGATCCATGACGGCCCAGCTGGCCATGCATTTAGGCACTTGGCAAGCGTTGTGTGAGCCACCACGCAAAACGGGTAGTCCGCGTCATCTGTGTGTATACTCGTCGCTCGGGTCGTCCCGGGTCTGCCCGAAGCGGAGATGTGAATGATTCGACCGACATTCGTAGCGCAGACCCTGGTCTGCTTCACCGCCTTGTTGCTCACTTCGCGGCTGGCTTCGGCCAAGCCGAAGGTGGCGCTCACCCAGATCGACGGTGACGCCAGCGGCGACGTGCACGACGCCGTGGCCGAGGCGCTCGAAGGTAAGGAACTGTCGCTGATCGGCAGCAGGGAGGTGAACCGCGCGGTCGACAAGCTCGGCGACCCGGCCGACTTCACCGAGAAGGAGCTGAAGAAGCTCGCGACCACGCTCGAGGCCGACGCCATCGTGCTCGGCAAGCTCGAGAAGTCGGGCGGTACCAAGTCGCTCAAGTTCCGGCTGTTCGTGCACAAGAAGATGGCCAAGGGCTTCACGGTCAACTTCAAGGACTCCAAGTCGGAGAAGTTCCACGCCCTGCTGCACGACAAGATCCTCGACAAGATCGGCGTGGCGCCGGCCGGCGACGACGACGACGCGGTCGCCACCAAGGGCGCCAAGGGCAAGGCCGCCAAGGGCAAGGCCGCCAAGCCGGCCAAGGGCGACGACGATGACGACGCCAAGCCGACCAAGGCGGCCAAGGGCGACGACGACGACGTCAAGCCCAAGAAGGGCAAGGCGGCCAAGGACGACGACGACGACGCCAAGCCGACCAAGGCGGCCAAGGGCGACGACGACGACGCCAAGCCCAAGAAGGCCGCGAAGCCGGCCAAGGGCGACGACGACGACGCCAAGCCGACCAAGACCGCCAAGGGCGATGACGATGACGCCAAGCCCGCGAAGGGCGATAAGGACGACGACGGCGATCGCAAGCCCAGGCGCAAGGTCGCGACGTCGGACGACGGCGGCGATGATCTCACGGCCAGCGTGTCGGCGTCGGCGGGTCCGGCCGCCGGGGCGCACTCGTCGAGCACGCCCGGCGTCCGGGTCGATGCCGGGCTCTCGGTGCTGGCGCACACCTACAAGTTCAACGTCACGCCGACCGCGACCGCGGGGCCGCACAGCGCGTCGCTGTCGCCGACCCCGGGCGCGCGGCTCGACGGCGAGCTCTATCCGTTCGCGCTCGGCGGCTCGGGCGGCGGGGCGGCGTCGAACTTCGGCTTCGGCTTCGACTTAGACCGCACGCTGACCCTCAAGCTCACGGCCGCGGCCAATGGCGTGACCCAGTCGACCACGGTCAAGCAGATGAACTACTCGTTCGGCGTGCGCTACCGGCTGGCGTTCGGCGCCAGCGACATGGCCCCGAGCGTGACGCTCAACCTCGGTTACGGCAAGCGGCTGTTCTCGCCCGACAAGACCATGATCACGGATCCGACCATCAAGTCCAACATCACGCGCGACACGCCGACCACCCAGTACACGCTGATCGATCCGGGCGCCACGCTCCGGCTGCCGGTGGCCAAGATGTTCGCGCTGGTGGCTGGGGCGCGCGGCATGGTCATCACCAACGGCGGGCCGATCCAGGCCAGCACGTCCTACGGCCAGGCCAAGGTGTACGGCGTCGAGGCCATGGGCGGGCTCGACGTGCTGGTCACCCCCCGGATCGTCCTGTCGTTCACCGGCAACTTCGATCAGATCGGGTTCACGTTCCAGGGTAAGGGGACGCTGTCGAAGGACGCCGACGGCAACCAGATCGTCGGCGGGCTCGCGGATCGCGGGCTCGGTGGCGCGGCGACGCTCGGCGTCCTTTATTAAGCGCGCGTCCGCGCAGATCGGCCGGGCACGGCCGGGCATCGGCTGGGCATCGGCTGGGCGTAGTTCGGCCGCGCCCCGAGGTGAATCGCCGCGCGGTACTGGTACACTTGAAAAGTGGAACCGTCCTTGTTGCCGCTGCCGGGCCCGCTGCCGGGGCCGCCGGGTAAGCTGGTCGTCGCACACCCCGAGCGCAAGGTGCAGCGGGCGCTCCACCGGCTGGTGAGCGCGACGTCGTGCCCGGTCCAGATCGCCACCAATAGCGACGAGTTGCTCGCCGCCGTCGATCGCGACACGATCGCGGTGGTCGATACCGCGATCGCGCGCTCGATCCCGGGGATGTGCCGCAAGCCGGCGCGCGCCTGGATCGCCGTGCCCGGCGAGGGTCTGACGCCGACCGAGGGGTCGGTGGTCGACGCGCTGCTCGCCGCCGGGTGGTGGCACGTGATCGCGCACCCGATGCCGATCCTCGCCGAGGAGCTGCTCGTCACGGTGCAGAAGCTGTTGCGCAACGACGTGTTCGGGATCGAGAAGTACATCGCGTGGGGCGCCGAGGTCCGGACCTACACGCTCGGTGACGCCCGCGAGCGCGACGACGCGGTCGCCACGATCGCCAAGGACGTGATCGGCGTCGGGCTGCCCGATCGGATCGGCTCGCTGGTCAGCGTGATCGCCGACGAGCTGATCGCCAACGCGCTGTACATCGCGCCGGTCGACGACCAGAAGCGGCGGTTTCGGGCCCACGAGGTCCGCGAGCGCGGCCGCATGCTGCACGGCCGCGACGTCGTCACCGTGCGGTGGGCGACCGACGCGCGCTACCTCGCGCTCGAGGTCCGCGACCGCTGGGGCACGCTCGAGCCGAGCCTGGTCGCCGCCAGCCTGGCGAGCGGCAAGGCGAGCTTGCCGTCGGCCGAGAGCGGCATGGGGCTCGCGCTGGCGTATGCGTGCTGCAACCAGCTCGTCGTCGATCTCCAGCCCAACGTGATGACCGAGATGGTCGCGCTGCTCGACGTCCGCTACAAGCCCATCGAGCTCGGCCGCTCGGCGTCGTTCCACACCTTCGTCACCGCCAAGCTGGGGGAGTCATGACCGCGTTCCGGATCGGCCGGGTCGATGTCCGGGTCGACGTCGATCCGAGCGGCGCGCGCGCCGTGCTCGCCGGCCGGCTCGACGATACCGGCCCGCTCGGCGAGCTCGTGGCCCAGCTGCCGCCGGGCGACGTCACGATCGACACGTCCGGCATCTTGTTCGTCAACTCGATCGGGATGCGCGAGTGGGTCCGGCTGCTCCGCGCGCTGCGCGATCGCGGCCAGGTCACGCTCGAGGGGCTCGCCGACGTGCTGATGGTGCACATGAACGTGCTGGCCGAGTGCCGGGGGCTGGCGCGGATTTCATCGTTCCACGCCAGCTATGTCTGCCAGGCGTGCGGCTACGAGGGGCCGATGGTGATCGACGCGGTCGCGCACGAGGCCGAGCTGCGCGAGCTGCGGCCGCCGAAGCTGCCGTGCTCCGAGTGCGGCGCGCCGGCGGAGCTCGCTGATTTTCCAGAGCGCTACCTGAGCATCTTTAGATAGGGGACGTTCCCGTCCCCTCTGGAGCGGCAAAGCCGCTCCATTCACCCCACCGCGCGTTTCTCGCGCGGCTCATTTCAGAGCGGATTGCCGGTCGATCGCCGGTCGATCGTCGGTCGATCGTCGGTCGATCGTCGTCTGGGCTGGTGTTTTCAACGTCATGCCGGCGCGGTAGGGTGCGCCCCGTGCACTCCGACATTCTGGCTCCCTCCGATACGTTCGCGCGCCGGCACATCTCGCCGAACGAGACCGAGATCGCCGAGATGCTCGCCGCGCTCGGCTACGCAAGCCTCGACGAGCTCGCCACCGCGGTGGTCCCCGCGGGGATCCGGCTCGCCCGGCCGCTCGCGCTCGGCGACCGCCTGCCGTTCGGCGAGCACGAGCTGCTCGAGGAGATGAAGAACCTCGCGGCCGACAACGTCGTGCTGCGCTCGTTCATCGGTCAGGGCTACTACGACACGATCACCCCGCCGGTGATCCTGCGCAACGTGCTCGAGAACCCCGGCTGGTACACGCAGTACACGCCGTACCAGCCCGAGATCTCGCAGGGCCGGCTCGAGGCGCTGATCAACTTCCAGACCATGATCGAGGATCTCACGGCGCTGCCGATGGCGAACGCGTCGCTGCTCGACGAGGCGACCGCGGCCGCCGAGGCGATGGTCATGTGCACCGAGCGCGCGCGCGGCAGCGGCGGCAAGCTGACCCGCCACGTGTTCTGGGTCCAGGCCGAGACCCACCCGCAGACCCTCGCCGTGATGCACACCCGCGCCGAGCCGCTCGGCATCGCGCTCCGGGTCGGCACCACGGCCGAGCTCGCCGCCGCGCTCGGCCCCGACGTCGCCGGCGTGCTGCTGTCGTACCCGACGACCGACGGCCGGATCGACGACCACCGCGCGGTGATCGAGCAGGTCCACGCTGCGGGGGCCGCCGCGGTCATGGCGACCGACCTGCTCGCGCTCACCGTGCTGGTGCCGCCGGGCGAGCTCGGCGCCGACATCGCGATCGGCTCGGCGCAACGGTTCGGCGTGCCGATGGGGTTCGGCGGGCCGCACGCCGCGTTCCTGTCGGCCAAGGACGACTTCCGGCGCCAGATGCCGGGCCGGATCATTGGCGTGTCGCGCGATGCCAAGGGCAAGCCGGCGCTGCGGCTCGCGCTGCAGACCCGAGAGCAGCACATCCGGCGCGAGAAGGCGACGTCGAACATCTGCACCGCGCAGGTCCTGCTCGCGGTGATGGCGTCGATGTACGCGGTCTATCATGGCCCCGAGGGGCTGGTCCGGATCGCCGAGCGGGTCCGCGGGTTCACCGCGGTGATCGCGGCGGGGCTGGGCAAGCTCGGCTACCCGGTCCGCCCCGGCGCGTACTTCGACACCCTGCGGATCGACCTCGACGCGCACCACCAGGCCAAGCTGCTCGCGCACGCGATCGACCGCGGGCTCAACCTGCGGCGCTACGATGACGGCGTCGGGATCTCGTGCGACGAGACCACGAGCCACGCCGACGTCCAGGACCTGCTCGAGGCATTCGCGCTCGATCGCGACGAGCTGCCGTTCTCGATCGCGGCGCTGGTCGAGGCGACCGAGCTGCCGGCGCTGGCGATGCAGCGCAGCTCGGCGTTCCTGACCCACCCGACGTTCCATCGCTACCGCGCCGAGCACGAGATGCTGCGCTACCTGAACCGGCTGACCACCAAGGATCTATCGCTGACCACGTCGATGATCCCGCTCGGCTCGTGCACGATGAAGCTCAACGCGACCACCGAGATGCTGCCGGTGACGTGGCCGGAGTTCGGCCGGCTGCACCCGTTCGCGCCGGCCGAGCAGTCGGGCGGCTATCGCGCGATGTTCACCCAGCTCGAGGCGTGGCTCGCCGAGATCACCGGGTTCGCGGCGATCTCCTTGCAGCCCAACTCGGGCGCGCAGGGCGAGTACGCGGGGCTGCTCGCGATCCGTGCGTACCACCGCGCGCGCGGCGAGGCACACCGGACGATCTGCCTGATCCCGCAGTCGGCGCACGGCACCAACCCGGCGTCGGCGGTGCTCGCCGGCATGCAGGTCGTGGTCGTCGCGTCGGCGGCCGACGGCACGATCGACATGGCCGAGCTGCGCGCCAAGGCGGAGAAGCACGCCGGCCAGCTCGGCGCGCTGATGGTGACGTACCCGTCGACCCACGGCGTGTTCGAGGCGACGATCCGCGAGGTCTGCGAGATCGTGCATCGCCACGGCGGCCAGGTCTACATGGACGGCGCCAACATGAACGCCCAGGTCGGGCTGACCCGCCCGGCGGACATCGGTGCCGACGTTTGCCACCTGAACCTGCACAAGACGTTCTGCATCCCGCACGGCGGCGGCGGGCCGGGCATGGGGCCGATCGGCGTCGCGGCGCACCTGATCGCGTACCTGCCGGGCCATCCGCTCGCGCCGCAGGGCAGCCAGCCGGTCGGGGCGGTGTCGGCGGCGCCGTGGGGTTCAGCGTCGATCTTGCCGATCTCGTTCGCCTACATCGCGATGATGGGCGAGCCGGGGCTGCGCCGCGCGACCCAGGCGGCGATCCTCGGGGCGAACTACCTGGCGCATCGCCTCGCGCCCCACTTCCCGGTGCTCTACACCGGCCAGAACGGCCGGGTCGCCCACGAGCTGATCCTCGATTGCCGAGGATTCAAGAAAACGGCCGGGATCGAAGCCGAGGACATCGCGAAGCGGCTGATGGACTACGGGTTCCATGCCCCGACGATGTCCTTCCCTGTCCCAGGGACCCTCATGGTCGAGCCGACCGAGAGCGAGTCCAAGGCCGAGCTCGATCGGTTCTGCGAGGCGATGATCGCGATCCGCCACGAGATCGCGGCGATCGAGGACGGTCAGATGGACCGCGCGAACAACCCGCTCAAGAATGCCCCACACACTGCCGCAGCTGTCGCGGGCACCGAGTGGGACCGGCCGTATTCGCGCGAGCAAGCCGCGTTTCCGGCGCCGTGGTTGCGGGTTCACAAGTACTGGCCGCCGGTGGCGCGGGTTGACAATGCATACGGGGATCGCAACTTGGTGTGCGCATGTCCACCCATCGAGGCCTATAGCGGATGATTCCCATTATCGCGATCCTGTCCGTGTTCGGCATGCCGGCGTTGATCACCTTCATCGTCGCGCGGGCCCGGCTCGAGGCCAAGAAGCTCGAGTATCGCCGGCTCGAGCTGACCGCCGGCGGCGGATCGCAGGGGCCGGAGGCCCGGCGGATCATCGAGGACAACCGGCTGCTGCGCGAGCGGGTCGAGAACCTCGAATCGATCGTGTGCAGCGTCGATTTCGAGCTGAACCAGAAGCTCTCGAAGCTGCTCGACGAACAGCGCTCGCTGGCGCCGGGCGGTGAGGCGTCGCCCGTCGCGGGCGGCGGGGCCGCAAGTCCGGGGACCCAGGGCGGCGCCAGCTCGCCGGCGGCGGTGGCGATGGCGCCGACCCGGCCGGCTCCGGTCGCGGGCCCGGCGGCGCTCGACAAGACCGCCAGCGCGCCCGGTCACCGCGTGCTCACGCCTCCGGCCACCACCGCGCTCGAGCCCGGCCAGGTGCTCGCCCAACGCTACCGCGTGCAGCGCCTGCTCGGCAAGGGCGGCATGGGCGCGGTCTACCTCGCGGACGACGAGGTCCTGGGCGAGCTGGTCGCGCTGAAGGTCATCTCGAGCGCGTTCGCCGCCGACGAGGCTGCGATGATCTCGCGGTTCCGCCGCGAGGCTGCCGCCGCGCGCAAGGTGTCCTCGCCCTCGGTGATCCGGATCCACGACCTCGGTGAGGCCCGGCCGGGCCTGCTCTACCTCTCGATGGAGTACTTCGCGGGCCGCACGCTCAGCGAGGTGATCGCCCAGCGCGGCATCGTCCCGCTCAAGGACGTGCAGGACTTCCTGATCCAGATCGGCACCGGCCTCGAGGCTGCGCACCAGGCCGGCGTCGTCCACCGCGATCTCAAACCGAGCAACGTCCTGGTCGGCGAACGCGGCATGGTCAAGCTCATCGACTTCGGCCTCGCGACCACGGCGATGGGCGAGGGCCTGACGGCGACCGGCGCGATCCTCGGCACCCCGCACTACATGGCGCCCGAGCAGGTCCGCGGCAAAGCCGTCGACGCCCGCACCGACATCTACGCGCTCGGCGCGCTCGCCTACCACCTGGTCTGTGGCCGGCCGCCGTTCGCCGGCGACAACCCGATCGCGATCGGCTTCGCCCACATCTCCGAGCCCGTCGTGCCTCCGCGCCAGCTGCGCCGCGACCTCAGCCCCGCGCTCGACGCCGCGATCGTCGCCGCGCTCGCCAAGTCGCCCGAGGACCGCCCGTCCAGCGCCAAGGCGTTCATCGACCAGGCGTTCGCCTCGTAGCCGCGCGGCTCTTTTGGGGCCGCGGGTCGTTTACGAGCTCCGGGCTTGAAACCGGTAGTGCGCGACGCCCCATTCGCGGCCGTGCCGGTAGCCGAACAGCTCGGCGCACGCGAGGAAGAACACACGCCAGCGTTCGACCTTGGCGGCACCTCCAAGGATCGTGGCGAGCTCGGCGCGGTGGGCCATGAGGTTTTCGTACCAGGCCTCGGCGGTGCGCGCGTAGTGCGTTCCGTCGAGTTGCCATTGCGCGGCGAGCTGCAGGTCGTCCTGGAATTGCGGGAGCAGGTCGAACGACGGCATCAGGCCGCCGGTGAAGAACTCGCGCGCCATCCAGTCCGACGCGCCGGCGTCCTCGAACGGATACGCGTACTGACGGTGCGCGAACACGTGGACGAACAGCGCGCCGCCGGGCGCGAGCCAGCCGGCGATCCGGCGCAGCAGCAGCTGATAGTTGCGCATGTGCTCGAACATCTCGATCGACACCACGCGATCGAACGCGGCGGCCGGCAGCACTGCGGTGCGGAGATCCGCGGTCTGTACCGTCACGTTCGCGAGCCCTCGTGCCCGGGCCTGCGCGGTGATGAAGTCGCGCTGCGAATGCGAGTTCGAGATCGCGGTGAACCGGCTGCCCGGAAACCGCGCCGCGGCCCACAGCGTCAGCGAGCCCCAGCCGCAGCCGAGGTCTAGCACGCGCTGGCCGTCGGCGAGCCCGGCGCGCGCCGCGGTGAGCTCGAGCATGGCGGCTTCGGCCGCGTCGAGCCCACCGACCCCGGCCGGCCAGTAGCAGCTCGAATACTTCAGGTGCGGGCCGAGCACGCGCAAGAAGAACGCCGCCGGAACTTCATAGTGCTGCGCGTTCGCCGCCGCGGTCTCGACCGCGAGCTCGCTGCCGCGCAGCTCCTCGACCAGCGCGCGGTGATAGCCGGCGGGCCGCCGGCGCTCCTGGCGCAGCCGCAACCTGCAGATCAAGCGGATGCCGGCTCGTAGCACCGGTTCGGGCACCTGACCGGACTCGACGATCCGTTGCAGCACCCGCGCAGTGTACCCCCTGGCTATCCGAGCACGTCCGCGATGCGGACTTCGGTGATGGCTCGGTCGAGCCAGCGCTCCAAGGTCGCGAGGTCGGTGCACGCGTCGATGCGCGCGTCGTCGTCCTTGCTCGGCGTGAGTTGCCGGCGCGAGAGGATCCGGCGCAAGGAGGCGCGTGTCGCAGTCAGTCGACCTTCCAGCCGACCTTCCTCCAGCCCCGTGTCGATGAGCCGCTGCCGCATCTTGGGGTCTTGCTCCAGCAGGACCTTGAGGATGTGCTGCCGCCGGGCCTCGATCTCGGGATCCTCGACCGGGCCGAACCTCTGGAGCAGCTCATCGCGCGTCGGCATCGACATCGGTAAATACCTAGCATGGTCAGCACCCACTCGGGCGACCGGCGAGGCGCCACCCATCGGGCGAAGTCATCAAGCGACTGACCGGACCGAGCCAGCAGGAACGGAACCAGCTCGTCGAGGAGCGGAAGCTCATTCGCCGCGATCCACAGGAAGCTTTGTCCACACGCTCGCTCGAGCCGATCCGCATGAAGCATCGAGCTGCTGGGGATGATGATCCTCATCGCGATCGACCTCCCGTCCAGAGTATGGAAAGCCCGAACAGTCTGCGGCGCGAGTGCGATCAGCCCCACGGTACGAACGCGGCGCCGGCCATCGCGCGGCGCGTGGGCATCGGAAAACACGTCTACGCGAACCTGGCCGGCGATATGAAGCGACAAGCCGAAGCCATCATCGACGCGATGCACGCGACGGGGTTGAACGTATTGCAGAGCCACGAACGAGGGGAAGGAAGATCGTGTCGACGATCTCTTCGATCACCGCGTTGGGCACCGGCTTGAGCGTCATGAAGAACTCTTGCTGCAGCAACGCGTACGGAACCGCTGCGATGCG
>DATBBB010000524.1:0-3277 GCA_036271215.1 Kofleriaceae bacterium
CGCTCGAGGCGACGCTGTCGAACCCCGGCGTGTTCAAGGATCGCCCGACCGAGGTCCAGGCCCTGATCGGCGAGCTCGACGCCGCGCGCGCCGAGGTCGAGCGGCTGTTCGCCCGCTGGCAGGAGCTCGACGCACTCAAGCCGTCGCCGTAGACGGCCCGCGTTGCGAGCGTTTGGCGCTGGTCGGCGATCGACGCTGTTCGACCTCGTTCGTCGGCTTCGTTTCATCGATCGACGTCGGGGGAACGCCGAGTTCGGGGTACGATCTGGCTGCGATGCGGTTGAACGAGAAGGCGAAGGAGATGGGCGGCCCATGGAGCCCGGCGCGATCTATCACCGGCACGACACGCTTCCCGAGCGCGCGTATCAGTGGCGCATCTTGAGCGCGGCGCGCGGTCGTGGTCGCCGCGGTGCTCTACCTCGCGACCGGCGGCTGGGCGCTGCTCCACGTACTGCCGCTGCTGATCTGACGGCGCGCGGTCGTGGTGGCCGCGGTGCTCTACCCCGTGATCGGCGCTGGGCGCTGCTCCACGTGCTGCCGCTGCTGGTCTGACGGCGCGCAGGGCGCGTCACTTGTCGTCGGTGCCGTGGTTGCTGGAGCCGTGGTCCACGTTGCCCAGCTCGATGATCACATCGCCGCCATGGTCGTTGCCGTGGTTACCGCCGTCGTGGTTGTCGCCGCCGCCGTGGTCACCGCCGTCGTGCGGCTGCGGCAGCGGCCGGTTGTGCGTGAAGTGATGGATCGCCATCCGGGCCAGCTTGATCATCCCGGTGATCACCGACCCGAGCGTGCCCGCGCCGGCGACCACCATGGCCGCGATCAGCACCGGCTCCGAGGCCATCGCGCCGCCGACCACCAGGCCCATCGAGCCGAGCATCTTGACGATGCTGCAGATCACCGACGCGAGCGTGAACGTCACGTTGCACTTGCCGAGGTCGGTCAGCGCCTGCCGGCCGTTGGTCACGATGTTGAGCAGCTCGACCGCCTCCCACGACATCACCGAGCCGACGCCGAGCCAGGTGCTGAGCTCGTCCTTGCCCCCGATCCCGGTGAACCCCGAGACGATGCCGAGCGTGCCGGCCAGGACGTTGAGCCCGCCGGTCGCGGCCTCGAGCAGGCGCTCCGAGGTCGACTTGCCGCAGCACGCGATCGCGCGGATGATCTGGCCGGCGCCGCCGAGCGCGACGCCGAACCCGCCGACGATGCCGACGGTGAACAGCGAGTCCTTCTCGTAGACCTGGCCGACCAGCGACGCGCCGCCGGTGATCACGCCGAGCGTGTTGAACGTGTCGCTCGTGACCCGGCCGCTGCCGAGCTTGCGGACCAGGCGGTGCGTGGTGTCGCGCGCGATGTCCCCCGTGGTGTAGGGCTCGAGGTCGTCGGTGTCGATCGCGTACAGGTCGTCGAGCGTGACCGTGCCGTGCTTGCCGCCCTGCGCGAACGTGACCGTCACCGTGGCGGCCTCCTCGTCGTAGCCGGTGATCGTGGCCTGCTTGAAGTAGTGCCGGCCCTCGACCTGGGCCCAGACCTTGGTGCTGGACGTCATCGCGGTGCGGGCCTCGCGGCCGGTGAGCTTGAGCTGCGTGGCGCCGCCATGTGCCGGGCCGCCGCCCGCCGTTGACGACGCGGCATGGCCGACCGGCTCGCCCCGCGCGGCGCGTGCGCCGTGGTCGTCGGCCTCGCGCTCGAGCGCGGCATCGGCGACCACGCCGCCCTTGGCCTGGCCGCGGGCGACCCGCCCGTCGCGCTGCTGGACCACGTGCGCGAGCTCGTGGCCGATCAGCTCGTCGCCCGCCGGCGTGCCGGGGGCGTAGGCGCCGGGCGCGAAGTGGAGCTGCTCGTTGCGCGCGAACGCCTGCGCGCCCATCCGCGCCACCGCCGGATCGCCGGCGACCACGCGCACGCCGCCGAACCCGACGCCGAACGCGCGCTCCATCGTGCCGCGGACCCCGGCGGGCAGCGGTGCGCCCCCGGCCTGCGCGGGCGGTGCGGTGCCCAGCTCGCTCGCCGCCAGCTTGGCCTGGACCGGGTCCAGGCTGCGCCCGGGGACCCCGTGCGCGGCGTGCGGCTCGGCGGCGGTGCGGCCGGGCGCGTGGCCGCGTGCGGAGGGTCGATCGAACTGCTGCTCGAAGCGTCGTCGCACGAGATGCTGCATATCCGGACCCACGCAATCGCGGGCCGAACCCTGCAGCGGCGCGATCAATCCACGCTGAGCCACACCGCGGACGGGGCCGACGGCAGGCCGGTCGCGGCGAGCGGCGCCCACGCGGTGCCGTTGAAGTGGAACACGCTGGACGCGCCGGCGACCCAGACGTCGTTCGGGCCGCTGCCCCAGATCGCCTTGAGGTCCTCGGTGGTGTTCGACAGGATCGGCTTCCACAGGCTGCCGTCGAAGAACACGATCGTGCCCTGTTCGCCGACCGCCCAGACGTGGCTCGCGTCGCTGCCCCACACCGCGCTGAGCGGGGGCAGCATGCCGCCGCCGTTGAGCGACGCGGTGGTCCACGACGTGCCGTCGTAGTGCTGGATCGCGCCGGGCAGCCCGGTGAGCGTGTGGTTCTCGCCGACCCGCCAGATGTTGGTCGCGGACGTGCCCCAGATCGCGGGCTTGTCGTAGCCGTTGCCCTGGCGGCTGACGCTGGCCCAGGTGCCGGCGGTGAGCTGGGCCAGGATGCCGGACTGGCCGGTCGCCCAGCCGGTGCCGGGGCCGCTCATCCACACGCCGGTGTACGGCTCGCCGTCGTGGAGCGGCGCCACGACCGAGGTCCAGCCGTTGCCGTCGTAGTGCACCATCACGCCGTCGCCGACCGCCCAGACGTCGGTCGCGCTCGCGCCGGCCACCGCGTACAGCGAGCCGGTGCCGTCGGCCGACGCGGCCTGATCCTTGTGCCAGCCGGCGTCGTCCTTGCGCAAGATCAGGCCGCCCGCGCCGACCCCGACGACGAACGACGCCGTGGTGCCCCACAGCCCGGTGACGCCCGGGACCTGCGACGTGGTGCCGCCGAGCAGCGGGTGGGCCCAGGTGCCGCCGTTGAAGTTCGCCAGCCCGTCGACCCCGGATGCCCAGACGTCGGCGGCGATGCACGCGGTGCCGTCGCAGCTCGCGCGCAGCTCGCACATCCCGCTGGCGCAGCACGCCTCGCCGCGCGCGCCGCACGTCGGGCCGGCGGCGTCATCGCCGGCGATCGGGCCGCGGTCGCCGCCGTCGGGCGTGGCACCCACGGGAGGGTTGTGGACCGAGCCACAGCCGGCGAACACGAGCGCACCAAGACACAAG
>DATBBB010000525.1:0-11016 GCA_036271215.1 Kofleriaceae bacterium
CCCGGCGCCGCGTTCGCCGCGTTCTGGGTGGTTCCAGATGCCTCGCTGCGCTCGCTGTACAGGGTCGAGGTCGTCGCGATCACCCCGAGCACCATGCCGGCGGCAATCGCGCAGCCGAGCGCCACGCGGATCCCGCGGTGCCGGCGCCGCACCACCGCGAGCTGCGCGCGGTCGTTCGCGTCGGTTCCGAGCCCGGGCTCCGAGCCGTAGCGCAGCCACGGCAAGCGGCGGCGCACCGAGGACGACGGCCCATCCGTGCCGCCGTCGGTACCGGCGGTAAAATTCCCGTCGTACAGCGAGCGGAACCCGCGGCCGAGCGGCATCGCCGGCTTGACCGTGGCGACCGACGCGACCGGCACGTCGAGCTGGAGGTACAGCTCGCCGAGCTCGTGGGCGAGCTCGGTCATCGACGAATAGCGATCCTCGCGCGCCTTGGCCATGCAGCGCAGCACCAGCGCATCGACCTCGGGCGGCAGGCCCGGCACGAACCCGCTCGGCGCCGGCGGCGCTTCATCGAGGTGCGCGACGATCAGGTCGCCCGGCGACTCGCCCAGGAACGGCGGCCGCCCGGCCAGCATGTGGAACAGCAGGCAGCCGAACGCGTAGATGTCCGATCGGCAGTCGACCGTGCCGTCGCCGCGGCACTGCTCGGGCGACATGTAGACCGGGGTACCGACCATCGCGCCCGACTGGGTCAGCGTGACGTCGCCGGTGCCGAGCTTGCAGATCCCGAAGTCGAGGATCTTGGTGCGCTCGCCGTGCTGGGCCTCGGCGTCGGCGACCAGGAAGATGTTCTCCGGCTTGAGATCGCGGTGGACGATATCGCACGCATGGGCCGACGCCAGCGAGCTGGCGATCTGGCGCGCGATCCGCAGCGCGTCGCCGATCTCCAGCCGGTCGAGCCGCGTGATCCGCGACGACAGTGCCTCGCCCTCGAGCAACTCCATCACGATGTACGCGGTGCCGTCGACGTGATAGCCGAAGTCGAAGATCTGGATCACGCCGGGGTCGCTGATCGCGGAGGTCGCGCGGGCCTCGTTGAAGAACCGCTCGACGATCTGCGCGTTCGAGGACATCGCCGGCAGCAGGGTCTTGATCGCGGCGCGGCGCCCGAGCAGCGTGTGTTCCCCGAGGTACACGAGGCCCATGCCCCCCGCGCCGATTTTTCGCAGGATCCGGTATTGGCCGATGTGGCTGGGAATCGTCACTCGACGGTTGTAGCGGGCCCATGTGTAATTGTCTAATAAATTCAGACAGTTGAGCGCCTGGGCGCGGTGGGCGCACACGCCCGTGACAATCTTGTACAGCCGTCTATCTCAGATCTGGAATCTGGCGGACTTAGCCGGCGCTCCGGAGCTTCACCATTCATCGGAAGATCCCCCAGACGGTCCCGCGGGGTCCTGCGCGATCCCGGCGAACCGCCGCGACCGCTCGCGCAAGAGCCGTCGAACATTCGTTCGCCTCAGGCCGCGATCGCCACCGTGAGCGCCGCGGTGTAGCCGTCGGTGGCCGACCCGGTGACCGTCGGGATCTCGAGGGTCGCCCCGTCGCTGAACACCATGTCGGTCGCGAGCGTGACGCGCGATAGGTTGGTGACGCTCGCGCTGTAGCCGCTCGTCGCATAGACCGCGTCGCACGTCGCCTTCGGCATCGCGAGCTGCGACGTCGCGAGCTTGGCCGAGCCGCTGGTCGCGGTCGCCGCCGACGGATAGACCTCGAAGTGGATGTGCGGCCAGCGCCCCGAGTAACACGCCGGGAAGATCGACGTGAAGCTGACCTGGCCCGCGGCGTTGGTCGACTGCACGCCGCGCAGGTAGTTCTGGTCGGTGACGCCCGCCGAGTACATCGAATAATTGCCATTCTGATCGCAGTGCCAGACATAGATCGCATAGCCCTCCAGCGGCGAGCATGTGGTGCTATCGACCAGGGTCAAGGTGATCGTCAGCGCCACGCCCGCCGCGGTCCCGGACGCGCCGCCGAAGCTCGATCGGATGTCGCTGCGCTCGATGCCCGAGACGCTGAGCGCGTTGGGCCCGTTGGTGCCGTCGCCGGGGTACGGCCCCTCGGTCTCCTCGGGGATCGTGCTGCACGTCCCGCTGCCGGTCGCACCATCGGTGCCGGTGCCGGTGCCAGCATCGACGGTGGACTCGGAGTCCGAGCTGCTGCAACTCGACAGCACCGGAATCAACGACAGCCCCGCCACGCCCTTTGCCACCATCCCGAACAACCGCCTTCGCGTCAGGACGCGAAGGTCATGAGCCAGTCCGCCGTGGTGTGCATGGTCGTCATCGTGATGAATTCCCATGTTCCATCGATACAGCCATTGCGGTTTCTCTCGCGTACCCGCTGGATTGCCCTTTATTTCAAAGGCTCATCTCCGGCAGGCCCGGCGGGACCGGGCGAGGGTGCGGCGTGCGAGGTCCTCGCATGCTCGATCACGCGGCCGATCTCGTCGATATCGAACGGCTTGCTCAGGCAGCTGCACGCGCCGCGGCTCGAGGCGATCCGGACCAGCTGCTCCGAGCCGTGCGCGGTCACCAGGATCACCGGCAGGCCGGGTATCCGGGCGGCGATCTGCGAGGTCAGCTCGAGGCCATCCATGCCGGGCATCGAGTAGTCGGTCACCACGACATCCACGCCGGCCAGCAACGCCAGCGCCTGCGTCCCCGAGCTGGCCGGGATCACGCGGTAGCCGCGGTCGCGCAGCACCTCGGTCAGTGCGAACCGCACCCCGGGATCGTCATCGACCAGTAATACAGTGGTCACAGCGTCGGGGGGTGCGAGCGGCGTGCCGCGCCGGCGTGCCGCTTTTGCGCGGAGCGTTCGCCGGGCGATCCGCCAACCTGCCGACAACAGGCGCATGCGCTGCCGGCCAACCGGCCAGCTAGCGGTTCGGCCTGTAGGGAGGGATGCCAGCAGCCCCGGCACCTGTCGGAAACGGGTTGCGCCGGGACCAACAACCTGTGCGAAACATCGCACGTCTTCCCCCACATGCAGCCCAGGCCTGGCGCGCCCTGATCTTCACCAACAGGCGACCGCCGCCATCCAACAGGATCTCAACACGCGACCACAATTCGGCCAACACTCCAGCCACCGGCGGCATGCTGTGGCCGTGACACCGGATGCCGTGCCAGAGGCCGTGCCGGAGGCCGTGATCAACGAGCTCGACGGGCTGCGCGCGCTCGCGCGGTCGCTCGTCCACGGGGACGCCGACGCCGATGACCTGCTGCAGGACACCGCGGTGGCGGCACTCGAGCACCCGCCGGAGCACTGGCCCGACCGCCCGGTGCGCGCGTGGATCCAGGCGGTGGTGCGCAACCGCTGGCGCATGGATCGCCGCGGCGACGCTCGCCGGCGAGCCCGCGAGCACGCCGTGGCGCTTGCGGCCGCGGGCCCTGCAGGGGCCAGCGCCGGCGCGTCGGCCTGCGAGGCGCTCGACCGCGCGCGCTCGCTCGAGCGGCTCGCCGCCGCCCTGGTCGCGCTCGACGAGCCATACCGCACGGCCGTGATCCGGCGCTACCTCGACGGCGAGACCGCGGCCCAGATCGCCCGCGCGCTCGGCGTGCCGCCGGGGACGGTACGCTGGCGGCTCAAGACCGGCCTGGGGCGGCTGCGCGCCGCGCTCGACCACACCGCGCCGCGCTGGCAGCGCGCGCTCATCCTTGGGCCCAGCCCCTTGGCCCTGGCACCTCTCGCAGGAGCGACCGTGAAGACCAAGACCTCGATCGCGTTCGTGGTGATGCTGATCCTGCTGCTCGGCGTGGCCGGCATCGTGTGGCGCGCCCGCGACCACGCCGCACCGCCCCCGGCGGCCCCGGCGGCCCCGCGCGACGTGGCGATCGCGCCGCGGCCGAGCCCGCCGCGCAGCGCCGCCGTGGCGATGCCGGCGATCCGCGATCCGCTGCCGGGCCAGGGCCGCGCCACGGTCGAGCCGAGCGACGCCGCCGGCGGCGTGATCGCCGGGCGGGTGATCAACTGGTCGACCGGCGGCGGGGTCGGCAACGCCGACCTGACGTTCACCAGCGACGCCGGGGCGTCGACGATCCGGACCCACGACGACGGCGGCTTCGAGCTCGCGCCGCCGGCGCCCGGCCGGTTCGTGCTGTCGGCGATCGCGGCGCCCGGGTTCCTGCCCTACGCGCCCGAGCTGCTGCACTCCACGGTGCACGTCGTGCTCGCCGCCCACCAGACGGTGCGCGGGCTGACCGTGTTCCTGTTCCCGGCGCTCGACTACCACGGCACGGTGGTCGACGCGCACGGCGCTGCGGTCGCGGGCGCCCGGGTCCGGCTGCTCGGCACGCCGGCCGGCGAGCAGGTGATCGACCGCCCGGAGACCGAGTGGACGTCCGACCGCGACGGCCGCTTCACGTTCCACGCCGCCGACGACGCGGTGCTCGAGGCGGCGCTCGGCGTGCTGCGCGGCTGGGCGCGGCTCGACGGCAACGTCGCGATCACCAAGCAGCTGACGATCGCGCTCGGCGACGCCGCGGCGCGCGACCAGACGATCACCGGCCGCGCGATCGACGCCACCGGCGCGCCGGTCGCCGACGCCCTGGTGCGCGCCACGCCGGCCGACGCCGGACCCACGCGCTCGACCGCGTTCGCGACCACCGGCGCCGACGGCGGGTTCACGCTGATCGACCTCGATCACCTGAGCTACAACCTCGCCACCGAGGCGCCCGATCACGCGCCCGCCACGCTCGAGGCGGTGCCCGGCGGGACCCGCGGCGTGACGCTCACGCTCGACGCCGGCCTGCCGCTCGCCGGGACTGTCGTCGACGGCGACGCCCGGCCGGCGCCGTCGTACACCCTGCTGGTGTTCCGCCGCACCGGCGCGGCCCGCGACCTGGTGGTCGCGCGATCGATCGTCGAGCCGCGCGGCCAGTTCTCGGTCCACGTCCCGGCGGGCGACTACGAGCTGGTCGCGTCGGCGAGCGGCTGGGCGCCGAGCGCGCCGACCCACGCGGCCGCCGGCGCGACCGACGTCCAGCTGACCTTGAGCACCGGCGCGACCCTGCGCGGCACGGTGGTCGCGAGCGACGACGGCACGCCGATCGGCTACGCGCGGATCATGCGCGAGGCGGTCGGCGGCGGGGCGAGCGCGCAGCCGTCCAACGCCGGCACCGTGACCCGCGCCGATGGCACGTTCGAGCTGACCGGGCTCCCGGCCGGGCCGGTGTCGATCACGATCGGCGCCGGCGAGTTCCACCCCAAGATCGAGGCCGGGATGACCGCGAGCGACGGCGCGACGCTCGGGCCGGTGACGATCGCGCTGACCCGGCTGGCGGCGGGCGAGCAGCCCACGATCGAGCTGGTCGGGGTCGGGATCGCGCTGGCCGCCGACGCCGACGCGCTCGTGGTCCAGCGCGTGATCGCGGGCGGCGGCGCCGAGGCGGCCGGGATCGTCGTCGGCGATCACGTGACCGCGGTCGACGGCGCGCCGGTCGCGCCGCTCGGAGTCGACGGCGCGGTCGCCAAGATCCGCGGGGTCGCCGGCACCACGGTCGCGATCACCTTGCGGCGCGGCGATCAGACGGTGCAGCTCGTGGTCCAGCGCCGCAAGCTCAAGGCTTGACCGGCGGTAATCGACAAACCCGGCCACGAACTTCACGTTCCGGGCATATCGACCCTGGACCTGTTCGGGTCTAATACGGGCGTGCGGGCCAACTCCGCGGGATTCGGGTCGCCCGAGCTGCTGGTCCGGGCATTGCTCGACGAGTTCCCCGAGCTCGACCCGGCGCGCGTCCGGGTCGCGGTCGAGCGCGCCACCGCCAAGATCGCGCACGCGGCGCTCGATACCGAGGCCCACCAGTTCGTCGATCACCGGCTCGCGCAGGTCGAGGCCACCGAAGAGGCGGGCGACCGCGCGCGGATCTTGCGCGAGCTGGCGGACAGCCTCGAGGACCGGGGCGACGCCGAGCGCGCGCTCGTGGTCCGGCTGGCGGCGTTCACCGAGGCGCCGGCCGTGGTCGATCTCGATCCGCTGCTGCGCCTGGGCCGGATCACCCAGCGCTGGATCGAGCTGCCGCTCGACGCGATGACCCGGCTGATCGCGATCGACGACGACGCCAGCCCGCGCCGGCTCGCCGAGCTGGCGGCGGCGTGGCGCGAGCTCGGGTTCGGCTACCGCGCGGCCGATTGCCTCGAGCGCGTGCTGGCGCTATCGCCCGCCGATACCGCGGCGCACGAGGCGCTCGAGCTGTTCTATCGCAGCCAGGGCGAGTGGCCGGTGCTGATCGACCTGCTCGGCCGCCGCACCGTGCACGTCGAGGATGCCGAGCGCGCGGAGCTGTTCCGCGAGCTCGGCCAGATCTACGACCGCGAGCTCGGCGATGACGAGGCCGCGCTCGATGCCTACCGCGAGGCCGATCGGATGGAGCCCGATCACCTCGACGTGCTCGACGCGATCGCGCGGCTCGAGCTGCGCGCCGGCGGCTCCGACGGCGAGGCGCTGATCACGCTCGACCGGCTCGCCCGGCTGATCCGCGATCCGATCCGGCGCGCGACCGTGGGGTTCCGCGCCGCCGAGGTCGCCCGCCACCACGACTACGACAAGGCGCAGGCGCTGTACGAGCAGGCGCGCGCCGACGATCCGGATCTCGTGCCGGCGATCGACGGGTTCGCATCGCTGCTGCGCGACCGCGGTGACCTCGCCGGGGTGATCGCGCTCCTGACCTCGGCCGCCGAGCGGCCCGCGCTGGCCGCCGAGCGCTCGCGCTGGCTCGCCGACGCCGCCGACTTCTGCGTCGCGACCGCGGACACCGAGCGCGCCAAGCAGCTGTACCGCGCCGCGCGCGCCGACGATCCGGCGAACCACAAGGCCGGGCTCGCGCTGGTCGAGCTGTGCTGGGACACCGGCGACCTCGCCGACCTCGCGCCGATGCTCGACGAGCTGTGCCGGACCACGGTCGAGCCCGGCCGGCTCCGCGGCTACCTGCTGCAGCGCGGCAAGCTCGCCCGCGAGCTCGGCGACGCCGCGGCCGCGCGCGACGCGCTGTCCCGCGCGGTCGAGCTCGATCCGCACGATCCGGCGACCCGCCGCGAGCTCGCCGATCTGTGGTTCGACGCCGGGGACTGGCTGCGCGCCCGGGTGCTGATCGAGGGCCTGCTCGACGATCACGAGGATCTGCTGCAGCCCGACGTCTCGATCGAGCTGCACTACCAGGTCGCGCGCTGCGCCCGCGAGCTCGGCGACGTCGAGGGCGCGGTCCGCCACGCCGCGGTCACGCTCGCGCTCGCCCCCGATCACCAGCCGGCGCGCGAGCTGCGCGCCGAGCTCGACGTCGCCAACCCCGAGTCGGTGCTCGCCGATCAGCTCGCGCTCGCCAACCTCGCGCCGCCCGAAGACAAGGGCACCCGGTTCTCGGCGCTCGGCGACCGCTACGCCGAGCTCGGCGACCGCGCGACCGCGCGCGAGATGTATCGCGAGGCGCTCGCCCACCGGCCCGCGGATCACCTGCTGCTCACCAAGTTCCTTGGCCTCGTCGCCGACGAGGGCGACTGGAGCTACAGCCTCGATCTCGTGCAGCGCCTGATCGACACCGAGGGCGATCCGAAGGTCCGCGCGCGCTATCGCCACCTCGCCGCGATGATCGCGCGCGACGAGCTCGGCCGGCGCGACGCCGCCGCGCAGCTGTTCGCGCAGGCGATCGATGACGATCCGCGGCTGTTCACCGCGGCCGACGAGCTCGAGGCCCTGCTCGGCGAGGCCGGCGACCGCGAGGCGGTGATGCGGTTCTACTACCAGCGGCTCGAGCACGTCCGCCACGACGAGGGCCGCAGCGGCGAGCGGCTGCGGCTGTGGGACCGGCTCGGCGCGCTGTGCGTGGCGGACGATCGCCGCGACGATGCGCTGACCGCGTTCGAGGTCGCGCTGTCGCTCGATCCGGAGAACCTCGAGCGCCGCCAGCGGCTCGCCGACCTCTACACCGACGCCGATCCCAAGCACGTCGCCGCGGCGATCGCTCACCACCGCGCGATCCTGCGCGGCAACAAGCGCCGGGTGGCCTCGTACCAGGCGCTGCGCGGCTGGTATCGCCGCACGGTCCAGCCCGAGCGGGCGCGGGCGTGCAGCGACGCGCTCGACGTGCTCGAGCTGCACATCGCCGACGCCAAGCCGGAGGCGAAGACCGATGCGAGCTTCGACGCCAAGCCGGAGGCGAGGACCGATGCGAGCTTCGACAAGGCCGGCGCGCGGCCGGGCGGCAAGGCCGATCCGCGGCTCGCCGCCAAGATCAGCGCGCTGTTCAAGCCGAGCGCCACCGAGACCGCGAGCGGCGCGCGCACCCCGCTCGGCAACGACGACTGGACCGCGCTCGGCGCCGGCGTCGATCTGCAGCTGTCGGCGCTGTTCGCGCTGGTCGCCCCCGCGTTCGTCGCCGAGCGCGCCCGCACCCGACCGGTGGCGCCGCCCGCCGAGCTCCCCGAGCTGCGCGGCCTGCGCGATCACGCCCCGCTGGTCCGCGTGCTCGATCACGTCGCCGCGATGTTCGGGGTCGCATGCCCGCCGGCCTACGCCGACAAGACCCAGCTCGCCGCGTGCACGATCCCGCTGCGCGCCCAGGGCGGCCTGCTCGGGCCCGCCGTCGTGCTCGGCCTGCCCGCGATCGAGCGCCAGCTCGACGACACCGAGCTCGCGTTCGTGGTCGCGCGCCAGCTCGCCGACCTGCGCAGCGACCGGTTCGCCCGCCTGGTGTGCGCGCGCGCCGCCGAGCTCGCGCAGATCGTCGAGCTCGCGCTGGCGCACGCCGCCGATCCGACCAGCCACTCGAGCCGCTGGCTCGCCACCGCGCTGCGCGCCGTGGAGCACGATCAGGTGCTCACGCTCGCCGGCCGGCTCCGCGACCGCGCGATCGATCCGGTGCGCGCCGCCCGCGGCTGGCTCACTGCGACCGACGCCGCGGCCGACCGGATCGGCCTGGTGATCACCGGCGACCTCGCTGCCTGCGTCCGCGTGCTCGAGCGCGAGGCGCGCGCCGGCGCGCCCGGGGCCGGCGATCCGCACCGGATCACCGAGCTGGTGTGGTCGAGCATCACCGACGACGTGCTCGACGTCCGCGCCCGGGTCGAGCGCTGGCCCGCGCGCGGCCCGACCGCACCCTGAGGCGCGACCTGAAGCGCGATCGAGGCACGCCGCGCGTTCGCCGGCTCCCGCCATGGACATGCGCCGCCGGGCGCACTACGAACGGAGGCGATGGACGTCTTCGGCAAGCTCTCCTCCTACGACTTCGGCGAAGTTCACTTGAAGCTCGACAAGGCGACGCAGCTGCGCGCGATCGTGGCGATCCACGACTCGCGCCTGGGCCCCGCGCTCGGCGGCTGTCGGTTCATCGAGTACGACAGTCACGAGGCGGCGCTGATCGACGCGCTCCGGCTCGCGCGCGGCATGACGTACAAGGCCGCGCTCGCCGGCCTCGCCCACGGCGGCGGCAAGAGCGTGATCATCCGGCCCAAGCAGCACTTCGATCGCGTGGCGCTGTTCCGCGCGTTCGGCCGGTTCATCGAGGATCTGCGCGGCCACTACGTCACCGCCGAGGACAGCGGCACCGGCCTCGAGGACATGGAGATCATCCGGACCCAGACCAAGCACGTGACCGGCATCGATCCGACGCACGGCGGCTCGGGCGATCCGTCGCCGTTCACCGCGCTCGGCGTGCGGCGCGGCATCGAGGCGTGCGTCAAGTTCAAGCTCGGCCGCGGCGACCTGCAGGGCGTGCACATCGCCGTCCAGGGCGTCGGCCACGTCGGCTATCAGCTGTGCAAGGAGCTCCACGCCGCGGGCGCCAAGCTCACGATCGCCGACGTCGACAAGCTCAAGAGCGAGCGCGCGCACCGCGAGTTCGGCGCCGCCGTGGTCCAGATCGGCGAGATCCCCCAGGTCGAGTGCGACGTGTTCGCGCCGTGCGCGCTCGGCGCGGGCCTCAACGACGACTCGATCCCGCACCTGCGCACCCGGATCGTCGCCGGCGCCGCCAACAACCAGCTCGCCGAGCCGCGCCACGGCGACGACCTCCACGCCCGCGGCATCCTCTACGCGCCGGACTACGCGATCAACGCCGGCGGCCTGGTCAACGTGGCGCAGGAGGTCAAGGGCTACGACGCCAAGGCCGCGCGCGAGAAGACGCTGAAGATCTACGACACGATCATGGACATCTGCGAGCGCAGCAAGCGGCTGTCGGCGCCGACCTACAAGGTCGCCGACATCCTCGTCGAGGAGAAGCTGGCCGGCGCGGCCCGCAACTAGAACCGCGTGCGCCGGTTCTTCGGCACGAACACCGCGAACAGGATCCAGCTGCCGGCGAGCATCGCCGCGTAGAGCAGCGCCAGCTTCGGCTGCGACCACGCCATCGCGATCACGCAGCCGACCGACAGCACCAGCGCCACGATCGGGGTCACCGGGTAGAGCGGCGTCCGGTACGGCCGCGCCAGCTCCGGCTCGCGCCGCCGCAGCTGCAGCACCGCGGCCGACGACAGGATGTACAGGGTCAGCGCGCCGAACACGGTGACCAGGATGATGTCGTTGGTCTGTCCGGTGGCGAGCACGATCAGACCGATCACCATGTTGCCGAGCAGCGCGGCGACCGGCGTCCTGGTCTTCGGGTTGACCTCGCCGAGGATCCGCGGCGCGTAGCCGGCGCGGCCGAACTCCAGGGTCGCCCGGCTGCCCGCGATCAGGATGCCGTGGAAGCTCGCGAGCAGCCCGATCAGGCCGACCCCGGTCATCAGCGTGAACACCGGGCTGTCGCGCGAGATCACCTGCGCGATCGCGAGCGGCAGCGGCGAGTCCGAGGTCTCGAGGCTGCCCGCCGCCGGGTACACCACGTGGTGCCAGCCGCCGACCCCGACCGCGCCGAACAGCGTGATCGCGGTGAGCGCGACCAGGGTCAGCATCGCCGACAGGAACCCGCGCGGAATCACCCGCTGCGGATCCTTGGCCTCCTCGGCCACGTTCGCGACGCCCTCGATCGCGAGGTAGAACCAGATCGCGAACGGCAGCGCGGCGAGCGCCCCGCCCCA
>DATBBB010000526.1:0-5874 GCA_036271215.1 Kofleriaceae bacterium
GCGGTGTACCAGGATGTCGTCGAGTAGAGCGCTGCGGCCGACACGCACGGCGGTCGGCTCGATGTCCGTGCCGATCCCGAGGCGCCCGGGTCTCCGGACGTAGTGGAGCTCGACGCCATTCGACAGCGCCTCGTCGAGCACGACGGGAACGCCCAGGCGCTGCTCGAGCTCGCCCAGGTGCTCGGGGGACACCCGGGCGCGTGTGTCGCGCCGGGCAAGCTTGGGCCCCGCTTCGCCGGCCACCTCGGCGGTGCCTTCCGTGGCGACGTGCGAGCTCGCGCTCTCGGCTCCGGCCGCGAGCCGGAGCTGTCCCTCCGCGCGCTCGGCGACGTCGGCGCTCAGCTTGCCCTCGCGGGCCAGCCGGTGGATCCGCGCCGCGGCGATGTCGGCCTCCGCCACCGAGAGCGGTGCCCCCTTCGCGATCGCGCGCTCGGCCCTGGCCAGGTCGCCGGCGATCGTGCTGAACGTCCTGGCCGCGGCCGAGAGTCCCACGCCCGTCGCGACGAGATCGAACGCGAGCCAGAACAGCGAGGGGTGCTCGATGGAGATCGCGCGCGCCTGGGCGTCGAGGTCGGTCCCGGCTTTGGCCTGATCGAGCCGGAATGCGCGGAGATGGTCCACCACGAGGTAGACGTCCGCGACAGCGCCGGCGATGTCGGCAGCGACCACCACGGCGCCCACGAGGCTGCTGCCGCCGGTCGGAATCGCGGTGAGGATCGCGAGCCCGAAGCTCAGCGCCATGATCGCCCCATCGGTCCACGATCCCTCGTGCTCTGCCGCGACCTTGCGCTCGATCATCGCGGCGCGGACCGAGCCGGGCGCGATGAGCAGGCGCGCCCTCGTGAGCTGCACGACGCGCGGCTCCTTCCACACGCTCAAGCGACCACCGAGCGCCGCGCGCGTCGCGGCGATGTTCGCCAGCACGGGTGCGATCTGATGGTAGATCGCCGGTGCTCGCCCGCTGCCTTGCAGGCGCTCGAGCGCGTCGGCGTCGACCCCGACGTGCCCGTTGTCGAGACGCTTGTAGCTGGCCAGCAGCGGGTAAGCTTCGGTGTGCGCGGCGATCCGCGCCTGATGCGCCTGCTCGGCCTGCGCCGTGAGCCGCGCGAGCGCCGCCAGTACCTGCGGGAGATGCGCCGGATCTGGCGCGCCGGCGAGCATGTGAGGATCGACCCGCGGCGCCGGCTCCGCGTCAGCCCCGGACCCGGCGCCCGGCTCGGCATGCGCGCGGTACCGCTCGACGTCTCGCAGCTCGCCGAGCCGGGCCCGCATGCGTTCGAGCTCGCGCTGGTTGGCGGCCAGCTCGCCCGCGGCGTGCGCCATGTCGACCGCCGCGGCGTTGTCCCCACCCGTGACCGGGGCCGACAGGGTCTGTACCGTCATGCCTGGCAGGTCATCGGGGCCGCGGAGCGTCATTGTGGCCGTGCGCGCGTCGATGCCATAGCGGGCCAGCTCGGCGCGCGCGATGCGCTCGCTCTCGTCGAGCGT
Organism: Kofleriaceae bacterium; assembly: GCA_036271215.1. Classification (GTDB taxonomy): domain Bacteria; phylum Myxococcota_A; class Polyangia; order Haliangiales; family Haliangiaceae; genus JABFXX01. The sequence goes on from DATBBB010000526.1 coordinate 1,489, forward strand.
ATCGGAGACCAGCTGCGTGGCGGTTGCGCGGAACTGCTGCTCGACGGCGGCGACCTCCGTCTTGAAGGCCTGGATCTGGAGCGCGAGCGCCGGGAGCACGCGGTCGAGCGCGAACCGCTGGCGCGCCGGATCGCGCATGACGGCGAGGTCATCGGCCGCGCGGTCGGCCACCAGCTCGGGCAGGTCGTCGATGCCCGGCAGGCCCTGCGCCTGGTAGGTCTCCTCGATCCAGCGGCGAAGGAACGCGGGATCAGCCGAGACCTCGAGCATGGGCCGATCCATCCCGTACAGCGTCAGCTGGTCCGCGGGACGCGGACGTGGGGCCGCGAGCGGGGCGAGCCCGCCGGCTCCGTCGGATGCCGCGAGCTCGAGCAGGTCGCGATCGTTCGCGAGCGGCGCGGAGGACGCCGGCTGGGCAGCCTGCGGCGCGGCGCCCGCCGGATGCGGTGCTGGCTTGTTCCTGGGAGCTGCCTTCGAGGTCGTGCCCGGCACCGCGTGCGGCGAAGCCGCATCCGCTTCTGCCACGCGCGTGCGCCGGCCGGGCACCGCGTGGGCGGCGGCCACGGGATCCCCCGCAGCGCCCTGCATTGCGAGCTCGACCTGGGTCCGCTTGCCAGGGACTGGACGGAGCCGCCCGCCGCCCGTCGCCACACGTGCGGCGACGCGACGGAAGCGCTCGCCCGCCTCTCGCGGAGAGGCTGCGTCACCACGCACGCGCTCCCAGATCTCGATGGAGACCGCCGAGGAGAGCTGATAGCGCGCGCCTTCGGCGATGGGGTCGAAGGCGTCGCCGTCGGTTCCATGTGCGCCGTCGTCGGTGCGAAAGCCGAGGTCGATCACGAGGCGGCCTTTGCGCGACCCTGCGGACGCCCCGAGCGGCCGGGCCGGCGGATCACCGCCGAGCGCTGGCGACAGCCGACGTGCGGCGACGCGCTCGGGGTCGGTGCGCCGGCGCTGACGCGCAGGCCCCTGCCTGGCTTCGCGTGTGAGCCGTGCTGCATGGCCACCGCGACGCGCTCCTGCTCGACCAGGCGCGCCGCGAGCTGATGCAGCTGGACCAGCAATGCAGTTGCATCGGAGCCGAGCTCACGCTCGTAACGAGCGCCCAAGGCAAGCACCTTGCGCGACGCCTCGCGGGCGATAGCGATCGCCGGCAGCGTCCACAGATCACGCCCGGCGTCGTCGTTGGTCACCGCCTCGAGCAGCTCCAGGCGAGCCTCGAGCAGCGCCCAGACACAGTTGAGATCCGCCACCGCAAGGACGGCCGAGGCCTGATCGAGCGCCGATAGCGCCAGCTCGGCGGCGTTCACCCGCAGCGTGATCGCGTCGAGCTGGTGATAGAACTCGTGGAACGCATCGAGCGCGCGCACGTGGAGCGGCGCCGGCAGCACGTACAGGCGCTGCCTCACTTCGTCATCGCCGTTGGCCATGGCTCCCTCTCCGGCGCAGGCAGATCTGCGTAGTGGCGATCGGCGTGCTCGATCGTGCTGGCGATGTGATCGCTGGCGAGCGCGACGCGCAGGCGTGCCAGCACTTCCTGTGAGGCCGGCGAGCCCATGCGCGCATACACGCCGTCAACCAGCGCCAGGATCGCGCGCCGGTTCGCCTGGAGCGCGTAGTCCGCGATCTGATGGCGGGGACCGCTCCCTGTCCCGTCGACGGCGAGCTGGTGCAACACCGAACGCGCCGCGAGCCAGGATGAAGTCGCGTTGTCCGCGGCGATCTCGGCATGGACGTCGTGCTGGTGGCGGACCGCGACGCCGAGTTGATCACAGGCCAGGACGACAGCCTCCAGGAGCCGATCGAACGGCTCGAACGGGTCAATCGCGGATCGCTGCATGTACGAGCACTCCATCTGGAACTCGCGTACGAATCGCATCGCCAGCCCATCGCAGGCGACACGACGTCCGGGACGAGCGGCAGTCGGCGCGCATGAGGGAGATCCTTCACGACCGCTCCGACGGCACATGGAGCGTAGCTGGCGTCAGCAGGCAGCCGACCACCGTCGAGAACGTGGGCTCTTCCGGAATCCTGATCAGCAACGCCATGGAGATGATCGCGCTGATCATCTGCACGTCCGGCCAGTCGCTGGTCTCGCCCGCGCGCAGCAGCGCGGCGAGATCCGCATCGTCGAGTAGCGCAACCAGGACGCGCTGTGCGGCGTGGAGCGCAGATGCATAGGGAGATCCGTGTTCGCGGCTCACGTGCCCCGCGCGGTGGGGCGCCCACAGCTCGATGGCCCTCGAGAACTCTTGCTGTACAACTGCTGCACATCGCCCGCGCTGCCGAACTGCCCGCCTGTTTGCAAATCGCGTCTGCGCGCGGGTGCTCTGTGAGGCACCAAACGCCAGGGCAGCCCGGATCACTTCATCGAGCCGCGACAGCTGTTCGGACACGATCAACATCTTTGCGCGGATCGCGAGCTCGCCGAACGACTCGATGGTGCTGCCCAGGACGGCGCTATCCACGGCAATCACCATCACGCGGAGTCGCTCGTACGCGTCGGTAATCTGCGAACTTGCGTCGGCGGCAGCCGCGCTCGTTCCCAGGTGCGCCTCGAGATCGCGGATGCTCGACCCGGCATGTAGTTGCGTCCCGGATTGGCACGACTCCGCGATCAGCTGCTGGAGCGTGACCAGCGCTTGCATCGCCTTCATGGCGGATACAGCCGTCATCGACCGATCCTCCAGTGGCAGGATGGAGGTCGCACGATTGGAACGAGCCCTGTGCACGACACCACACAACACGAAATCGCGTCGAGTGAGAAGGGCTGTCTCAGGATAGCTGATATTTCGCGAAATCGTGAGACAGCTCGGTGACCCCAGATCGCAGGTAACTGCCGAGAATCACCTGCGCGAGCCGCCCCATACCCGTCCGCGAAAACCGGGGTTTCAGCCAAAACGTGAGACAGCGTCGGAACACAGATCTATCACTCGCGCGTCGACGAGCACTCGTCCACTCTCGCCGGGACGTCCAATCGGCGCCGGGTCGAACTGCCTCTCGCATAGCTCAGAACTGACCGAAGACGAACACGCCACGCCCATCGGTCCCGATGTCCACATGCATCGAGCGCGCAGGCGCAGCCTCGTGCGATGACACCAGCAGCTTGACCACGCCTGCAGCCATGAGGGCGATCCCGCCGATCCCGATCACCGTGCCGATCGTGCTGCGGGTTCCAGCCTCGTCGTGCAGCTCGTCCCGCTGGCGCGAGTTGAGATCCAGGTTGGCCTGGTCGCGGAGGCTCGAGGCACGCAAGAACAGGACGCCGGCGCTTGCCATCGCCACGACACCAGAACCGGTGAGCCCCCACCCGAACCAGTCGTGTCCGCCACGGTCCGCCAGACCCGGCGTAGGAGATGTGCCTATGAAGGCAGGATCAGCGGTCATTGGTCCGCGCGTCGGCTCCGAGCTCGCGGCCGGCTCCGAGCTCGCGGCCGGCTCCGAGCTCGTGGCCGGCTCCGTCGGCGGCATGCTCTGCGCCCGGTTCTCGAGTTGCGCGCGCATCTCCTTCAGGAAGGCCTGCACTGCATCGCGTAGCTCGCCGGTGGGCTGACCGTAGTTGACGAAGCGATTGTAGTGCCAGATCGCATCCTTGTACTTGCCGAGCTGGCGATACGCTTGCCCCAGGTTGTAGTCGAACACCGGCGCGGACTCGACGAGCGCGCCCGCCTTGAACTCCTCGATGGCCGCCTCGAACGAGCGGGTGTTGTATAGCCGGTTGCCACGATCGAGGTGGTCGCGCGCCTCGGTCTTGGCTGGGCGCGCCAGCGGGTTGCCCGCCGTGGCCACCCCGCCTAGTGCCACAAGGCACGTGACAATCAGTCCCCATCTCACCATCGGATACATTGTCAGTTGTTCTCCTGCCCGCCAATCGCGTCGGGATCGAACCCGTGCGCGGCGGCGGGCGGCGCTGGCTCGGGCGGACGAGGCTTCGCAGCCGCGCTGTCGTTGGTCGCAGGTAACGCCTTGGGCTTCTGGTGTGTCGAGGTGCCCACGGCGGCTCCGGACGGGACCTGTGGGTGTACAGCGGCCAGCGGCGCGCCAGATGCTGGCGGCGTGGGAGCCGTCACCTGCACCGGCGCGCGCAGCTTGCTCGCTTCCAGCGGCTCAGGTGCCCTCGTCGAGGGTGTGGACGTCGAACCTCTCACGCGCGGAGGTGACACCGCGGACACCGGGACGTTGCCAGGCGGCGAGCTCGGTACCGCCGGCGCCGCGGCCAGGTTCGGCGGCGGCGAGGTCGAGGGCGACGGCGCCGCCGCGGCCAGGTTCGGCGGCGGCAAGCTCGAGGGTGACGGCCTCACCGCGGCCGGGTTCGGACCCGAGCTCGCGGTCGGCACCGGCCGCGACATCACGTCCGGCGGTGGCGGGCTCGTGGTGGGCCGGGCT
>DATBBB010000527.1:0-2324 GCA_036271215.1 Kofleriaceae bacterium
CAATTTATCAAGAGTAATAATGCGCGCGAGGTGGGGTACCGATCGGGCGTCCGGCGTGTTCCGGCCACACTGTGGTGGATAAATCGCTATTTGCAGGAGGTCGTGTCGAGATTACATGCGTAGCTTTGCCACCTTCATCGCATGGGACGTCGCAGTGGATGCAGTGTAGTTTTGCAGTGCAGATTGTGCATGGACGACACGCGACGACATCGTCGCCATTGCGCGATCAGGACTGCAGCTCGATCAGCGCGATTTGGTTAGGGATGCCAGCTAACAGCTCGCGATCCGGTGTGTTTCCCTCGGCAATTGCGTACAGCACCGTGATGCACGTGCGCGACTCCAGCCCGTCGCGCGGCCGGCCATGGCGGCGGGCGGCATGAGCTCGCGTCAGGTAGCCAATCTTGATGAATTGCCCGCTCCGAGCTGATTCCGCATGATCGGCGAGGTTATACCGCTTACTTCAAGATACCTGATTGTTCCACTCCGCTTCATGGTTCGCAAAACTGGCAGATGATTCTGCCGATCTTGCAAGTTGTGGATTTGCGCCGCCGCGGTCCGGCCAGCGCTCGGGGGCATCGAGCCCGGCGGCAAACCTTGCTACGATGGGCCGCGCATGGGCAGCAAAGATGCCGAGCGCGCCAGGGCGCTGGTCCGGGACCGGATCGAGGTCGCGCGCGCGGCGATGGCCGCGTGCGACGAGGCGATCGACGCCGAGCTCGCCGAGCTCGCCACGCGCGGCGTCGCACCTACCTGCAGCAAGGGCTGTGCGCACTGCTGCCGGCAGGAGATCTCGGTGACCCGCGCCGAGGCCGAGGCGATCGTCGGCTGGATCGAGGCCGCGTGGACCCCGGCTGCGCGCGCCGCGCTGGCCGACCGGATCCGCACCTGGCTCGCGTGGTACCGGACCGAGGGCCGGGAGCGGGTCGCCGGCGGCCAACCCCGCGAGGCCGCGCTCTACGAGCACGGGCCGCAGTGCGTCGCGCTCCAGGACGACGCGTGCTCGATCTACCCGGCGCGGCCGATGATGTGCCGGATCCACTTCGTGCGCTCGCCCCCCGACGCGTGCCGCCAGAAGGCCGATCCCCGGATGGTCGCGGCGCCGGTCGTCGTGCTGCCGTCGATCCACCGCGTCACCCAGCCGGCGATCCTCCGGATCCGCGCCGAGATCGAGCGCCAGGGTGCCGATTTCATGGCGACCGTCCATCTCCTGCCCGAATGGCTGGCGCACCTGCTGAAGATCGAGCAGCAGCCGTGGCTGAGCGCACCGCCCCCCGCGTGATGCTATCGTCGCCGTCTTGCCGCACGCGAGCTTTGCATGATTGACGACGACAAGAAGAGCGACATCCTCTGGGTCCAGGAATCGGGGACAGGGTTGTACCTGATGTTCATCGATTACCGGCCCGATGACCCCAACAGCGCCGCCGGGCACATCCACTGGATCCCCGACTCCGACGACGAGGAGCCGGCCCAGATCCTCGCGACCAACGATCCGCTGACCACGCTCTGGGCGTCGCCGTCGGGCTCGGTGTGGGCCGCGAGCGCGCACGGCAACGTGTACACCACCGCCAAGGTCACGTGGCCGGCGCCCCGGGTGAAGGGCCTCGACTTCGATAGCCTCGACCCCGACGTCCCGTTCCAGGTCACCACGCTGCCGGCGACCCGCGGCACGCGCCGGCCGCCCAACGTCACCGCGCTGTGGGGCACCAGCGACCGCGACGTGTTCGCCGGGACGTATGGCGGGACGATCTATCACTGGGACGGCCGCAAGTGGACCGAGGCCGACCTCGGCGCGAAGCGCGCGATCAACGCGATCCACGGCCCGGCGGGCAACGTGTTCGCCGTCGGCTACGACGATGTGATCGCGCACTTCGACGGCACCGAGTGGCGCCGGCTGCGCGATCCGGACGGCGGCGCGGAGGTCCTGACCGGGGTGTGCTGGACCGGCAAGCAGGCGGTGATCTGCAGCGGCTCCGGGCGGCTGCTCGCGGCGACCCCGGCGCAGGTCACCACGCTCGCGAGCTCGAACCTGCCGCTCCAGTGCGTCGCGACGCTCGGCCCGAGGATCCTGCTCGGCGCAGGGCCCAAGGGCGTCGCCGAGCTACGCAACGGCGTGGTCAAGGTGATCAAGGACGACGTGCTCGCGGTCAACGCGATGACCGGCCGCGATCGGGTCTACTTCGTCGAGGCCGCCCAGGAGGTCAGCGCGTTCGTGATCTACGACCCCGAGGACGAGGACGAGGGGCCGTGGATCGTGATGAGCTTCTGATCAGTGGACGACGAGCAGCGGGACGTCGGCGACGATCCCGGCGAACAGCTCGAAGGTC
>DATBBB010000528.1:0-20705 GCA_036271215.1 Kofleriaceae bacterium
ACTAGGAGCGCACCGTGCTTGTCACGAGCTTGGAGAACGGGTCCCCACCTGGGCGGTCAACATGTCGAGCTGTATCGCGTGTGCCGCGGCGCACCTCCTCGACCTCGTGCTCGCGCTCTTCAGCTTGCGCAACGCCTCGGCGTACGTGTCGAACACGTAACTCTCCCGCTCGCCGTCCTCACCGATGGGACGGATGCGCCACTTGCCGCGGAACCGGACTGGCTTCGCCATCCGACTTACTCCTTAGCCGGACGCGATCGCTCGATCTCCTGCTCCTGCGAAACCCAGTCGCCCGTTCGCAGCTCTCGAGCTGCTTGGCCACAAACGTGGCCACATAAGATTTCGCGGAGTCGGCCTTCTGGGCTAACTCCGCGAAACCTTTCAGTAGCGGGGGCAGGATTTGAACCTGCGACCTTCGGGTTATGAGCCCGAGCGCCGGGGATCAGCCCGAGATCGTCGAGCGCGACCGGCGACGGCGGTGCGGCTCCTGGGCGGCGCCGCGCACCCGGTCGAGCACCGCCGAGCCGAGCTGGCTGTCATCGGCGAGGCACACCACCTGGGTCCCGGCGAACAGCAGGCGGTCGCGCTCGGTGAGCTCGCCGATCAACAGGATCTGCGCCTGCGGATCGAGCTCGACCCCGCGGGCGTACATGCACAGCTCGTAGGCGTTCATCACCCCGTGCAGCGCGGCGTCCACGAACACGAGGTCGGGCAGGTCGCGGTTCAGCTTGTGGGCCGCGTCGGTGCCCTCGGACGCGAGCTCGACCTGCGCGGTGGCGTGGGCGCGGCGCACCAGGCTCCACAGCCAGCGCCCGCGCGCGGAATCGTCGTCGACCACCAGCACGCGCAGCGGCCGGGCCGTCGGGCGGTGGCGCGCGGTGATCGCGTCGAGCTGGGCGAGCACGTCGCCCGCGGACCGCGGCCGCTCGAACGGCTGCTTCTCGAGCAGCCACTCGGTGAGATCCGACAGCTCGACCGGCAGATCCGGCCGCAGCTGGGCGAGCCGCGGCGGCTGCTCGGTCGCGTGGCTGCGCAGCTCGATCGCGCGGGCCTGATCGCCGATCCCGGACACGTGAAACGGCGGTACGCCGCACGCGAGCTCGATCGCGATGCAGCCCAGGCCGTACAGATCGATCGCCTCGGCCGCCGACGGATCGGTGGCCTCGACCTCGCCGCGCACGACCTCGGGCGCCAGGATCTGGCCGAGCGAGCCGAACGCCGGGATCTGCGACAGCGACAGCCGGCCGAGGACCAACCGGCCGTCGGCGGCGCGCAGCACCGTGGCGCCCGAGATGTCGCCGACCGCGATCCCGGCCTCGTGGGCGCGCGTGACCGCGGCGACCAGGGTGCGCAGCATCGCCAGGAGCTCGCCGGCGGCCGGCGGCTTGACCAGCAGCGTGGCGAGCAGCCGGCCGACCACGCGCTCGCCGACCACGTACTCGGTGCCCTGGTGGTTGCCCATGCCGTAGATCGCCACCGCGCACGGATCGCGCACCGCGGCGCACCGCCGCGCCTCGGGCAACAGCGACGGCATGCCGGGATCGCGCCACGCCAGCTTCAGCGCGACCGGCCGGTCGAGCATCATGTCGTGGGCCTCGAACACCAGGCCGGTATCGGTCCGCGCGATCTCGTCGCGGATCGAATAGGTCGACGCGACCACCTCGCCGTGGTTCAGGGCGCGCATCGGGCTGTCACGAAACCCCGGAGGCGCCTGAAAGCTCCCGGACCGACCCATCGGCCGCATCATCTCATGTTTCGAGAACCCGCCACATGTACCAGGCCGCGACGCTTGCGTCACAGGGCGATCAGCGCGGCGCCGGCGGCGACCAGCGCGGCGCCGGCGAGCTCGAGCCGGGTCGGGCGCTCGCCGATCAGCCACGCCATGCCGGCGGCGAACAGCACCGAGGTGTTGCGCAGGGTCAGGACGAACCCCGAGCCGCCGCGCGCCAGCGCCTCCATCAGGATCAGGAACGAGCCGCTGCACAGGACGCCCATGACGACCAGCCGCGGCCACCGGCGGCGCACCAGGGGACCGAGCGCGCCGCGGCCGGTGGCCCCGAGCCGCACGAGGTTGATCGTCGCCGAGATCGCGAGCGACAGCGCGAAGCACGCCGACGGGTTCACCGCCTCGCGCAGCGCGGCCTTGTAGGCCAGGTGATAGCCGGCGATCGACGCGGCGCACGCCACCGCCCAGCCGAGCGCGCCGGAACCACTCGAGCCGCCTGGGCCGCCGGGGCCACCGGGGCCGCCGGGGCCGCCGGGGCCGCCGGGGCCCGAGGCGCGCGGGCCCCGGGCGCCGAACCCGCTGAGCGCGAGGCCGCCGAGCACGATCACGCTCCCGGCGATCGCTGCCGGCGTGGCGAGCTCGGCGTACAGCGCGATCGACGCCGGCCACACCACCAGCACCGCGCCGCCGCGCGACACCGTGTAGACCACCCCGAGCCGGCCGCGCTCCATCGCGCGCGCCAGGGTCGCGAAGTAGATCGCCTCGAACACGCCGGCGGCGACGGTGAACCCGATCCCGACGAGCGACGCGAACGGCAGCTCGCCGAGCGCCCAACGGACCGCCGCGACCGCCAGCGCGAGCAGCGTGGCGAGGCCGATCGCCACGACCAGCGAGCGATCCTTGGCGGGCTCGAGCCGGAGCAGCGCGTTCCACGCCGCGTGGAGCAGCGCGGACAGGACGACGAGCGCGACGATCACGGTCGCGCAGCATAACAGCGTCACTTCGGGGCAGCGTCACTTCGGGGCAGCGTCACTTCGGGCGCGGGGCGACGACCGCGTCGCTCGCGGGCGTCTGACCGCCGCGCAGCTGGGCGATCCGGACCGCGACCACGCGCGCGACGTTGCGGGTCTCGGTCACGAGATCGCGATCGGCGTCGAGCGCGTCGTGGCCGGTCGCGTACGGCTGGTAGTAGCCGATGTAGCGGTCGATCTCGGCGAGCGGCCCGGCCGGCTCGAGCGCCATGTCGCACAGCCAGTCGTGCAGGTTGCGGCGCACGACCTCCACGCCCGCGGTGTCGCCGTGGACGACCAGGCCGAACGCGCGGCCCTCGAGGTGGCGCGGATACGACCAGCCGGCGAGCTCGATCGCCTTGGCCTTGGCGGGATCCTTGCCGTGGGTCGACGTCGGATCCGGGTTGCCGCCGTCGGCGCACACCATGCGATCGATCATCAGCTTGAGCGTCGCCGGGGTCTGGTACCAGTACACCGGCGTGACGATCAGGACGCCGTGCGCGGCGACCCACAGCGGATAGATGTCGGCCATCATGTCGCCGGACTGGCCGAGGCCGTGGTTCGGGTAGCACGAGCATGGCCAGTGGCAGAGCGGCATCGCGGTGGACACGCAGCCCTTGCACGGATAGATCGTCGCGCCGTACTCGGCGGTCAGCCGCGACAGATCGAGCAGGTCGACGTGGCAGCTCGCGGCGCGCAGCTCGTCGCACGCCTCCTCGACCAGCCGCTGGGTCTTGCCCTGCTCGCCGGGACAGGTCCGATCGGAGCGCGCGCCCCCGGCGATCACCAGCACGCGGGCCTGGCCCGGCCGGTCGTGCAGCTCGCGCGCGCGGCGGATCGCGTGGTGGGCGTCGAGCCAGTCGAGCGACAGCGCGTAGCCCGGATCGTCGTAGCCGGCGCCGGCCGGCTGGGTCCGCGGGCTCTTGCGCGATCCGCGGTACGCCTGCCACGCGACGTCCTCGATCTGGCCGAGCTGAGCCGCCAGCGACTCGAACGCCGGATCGGCAAACCGGGCGCGGAACCGCTCGCGGAACTCGTCGCGGGTGAGCTCGACGCTCGGCGAGCCTTTGCGCACCTGGAGCTCGAGCGCGCTGGGACCAGATCCTCGAGAGCCGTCGGTCATCTGGGGCGATGGTTGCAACGGTCGTTCCGACCCGGTCGCGGCCCGACGCACGCCGCGGACCATGATGTCGGTGAGTTACGCGGCCGGGTGCCACGGGAGTGTGGCAATGCCGCACGCTGCGGCTGCGCGAGACCGCCGCGTCCGCGGGTTTCGCAGTAGTGTTCGCGGATGCAGAGACTGCTGCTCCCCGAAGACCGTGTCGACCCCGCGATCCGCGAGGCGCTCGCCGCGAACCACCGCGACATCATCGACGAAGTCGAGGCCGCGGTCGCCGCGCACGACGTGGTCGTGGTCGGCATGAAGCAGAACCCGTTCCCCAGGCGGGCGCGCAAGGCGCTCACCGCCGCCGGCATCGCGTTCCACTACCTCGAGTACGGCAGCTACCTCAGCACCTGGCGGCGCCGCACCGCGCTCAAGATCTGGTCGGGCTGGCCGACGTTCCCCATGATCTTCGTCAAGCGCGTGCTGATCGGCGGCGCGATCGATCTGCAGAAGCTGATCGACTCCGGCGAGCTGGCGCGCCGGCTCGCCGATAAGTCGGCCGGCGCCGGCGACAAGCCGACCAGCGCCACCAAGTGACCGCACGACTCAGACGCCGTGCAGCATCACGTCGCCGAGCGCGCGGCTGAACGCCACCGGATCGGGCAGCTGGCCCGAGTCCGCGAGGTACGCTTGGCCGAGCAGCAGCTCGGCGTACAGCCCGAGCCGCGGGTCCGCCTTGTTCTCGGCGTAGATCGCCTGCAGCTTGGGGATCAGCGCGTGCTGCGGGTTGAGCTCGAGGATCGGCTTGATCTTCGGCGCCGCCTGGCCCATCTGCTCGAGCATGCGCTGCATCCGCGGCGTCATGTCGTGCTCGTCGGCGACCAGGCATACCGGCGATGACGTCAGCCGGCTCGACAGCCGGGCTTCCTTGATCTCGTTCTGCAGGTGGACCCGGAAGAACGACAGTAAATCGCCGTACTCCTTCTGCTTGTCCTCGAGCGCCGCCGCCGCCTGCTTGCGCTCGTCCTCGGAGCCGAGCTCGACCTCGCCGCGGCCGATCGACTTGAGCGGCTTGTCCTTGAACGTCGGCGCGCGCTCGAGCCACAGCTCGTCGATCGGATCTGCGAACAGCAGCACCTCGTAGCCCTTGGCGGCGAACGCCTCGAGCAGCGGCGACTTGACCAGCGCGTCCTTCGATGTCCCGGTCAGGAAGTAGATCGCGTCCTGGCCGTCCTTCATGCGGCCGACGTAGTCGTCGAGCGAGGCCAGCACGATCGCGTCGTGGGTCGACGACGCGATCACCAGCTCGAGCAGCTTGTCCTTGTCCTGGGCGTCGTACGCGAGCAGGCCCTCCTTGAGCACGGGGCCGAACGCGGCCCAGAACTGCAGGTAGTCCTCGGGCTTGTCGCGCTTCATCTCGTCGAGCGTGCCGAGCACCTTCTTGACCAGCTGCTTGCGGATGACCTGGATCTGGCGATCCTTCTGCAGGATCTCGCGCGACACGTTGAGCGACAGGTCGTGGGCATCGACGACGCCCTTGACGAACCGCAGGTGGGTCGGCATCAGCTCCTTGCACTCGTCCATCACGAACACGCGCTTGACGTAGAGCTGCACGCCGCGCTTCATCTCGGCGCTGTACAGATCGAACGGCGCCTTGGCCGGTACATAGAGCAGCGCGTAGGCCTCGAGCGTGCCCTCCATCTTGATCGGGATCGTGCGCAGCGGATCGGTCCAGTCGTGCGAGATGTGGCGGTAGAACTCGCGGTACTCGTCCTCGGTGACCTCCGACTTGGGGCGGTCCCAGATCGCCTTCTGCGAGTTGAGGGTCTCGTCCTCGAGGATCTTCGGGTCGTCCGGCTTCTCGCCGTCGCGCCAGCGCTGCATCCGGATCGGGTAGGTCACGAAGTCCGAGTAGCGCTTGACGATGTCGCGGACCACGTGGCCTTCGGTGTAGTCGCGCAGGCCGGCCTCGGGATCGGCGGGCTTGAGCGTCAGGGTCACCGTGGTGCCGGCGTGGTCGCGCTCGCCGTCATCGAGCGTGTACGCGCCGTCGCCGGTCGACTCCCAGCGGGTCGCCGTGTCCTGGCCCGCCTTGCGGGTCACCAGCGTGATCTTGTCGGCGACCATGAATGCCGAGTAGAACCCGACGCCGAACTGGCCGATCAGCTCGGGCGGGACGTTCCTGGCCTTGTCACCCTCGCCTGGCGCCGCCTTCTGCGCGTCCTTGAGCGCGGTCAGGAACTCGCGGGTCCCCGACTTGGCGATCGTGCCGATGTTCTTGATGACCTCGTCGCGCGTCATCCCGATCCCGTTGTCCGAGATCGACAGCGTGCGCGCCGCCTTGTCGGCCTCGATCCGGATGTGGAGCTCGCCGCCCGCCAGCTCGCTGCGGGTCAGCTGCTCGAACCGGAGCTTGTCGAGCGCGTCGGACGCGTTCGAGATCAGCTCGCGTAGGAAGATGTCTTTGTCCGAGTAGAGCGAGTGGACCATCAGGTCCAGCAGCTGCTTCACTTCGGCCTGAAATTCGTGTCGTTCGGTGGACTGGGTCATGGGCAGCTAGCGCATCAGTAACTCCGCTCACGCCAAGCGCAAGCTCGATGGCCGGTGAGTTGTGGGTGGCCCAGGCCAACACTGCCTCCAAAAAATGCGCTAGTTGGGAATGCAGAACCGCCGGTAGACGGTCTAGGTGGCGTATGGAAGCGATCGCGATTGATAAATTATCCAAGAGTTATGGGGGGGTAAAGGCGCTCTCGGAGGTCAGCTTCAAGATCGAGCCCGGCGAGGTGATCGGCCTGCTCGGGCCCAACGGCGCTGGCAAGACCACGCTGATGAAGATCCTGACCGGCTATGTCGAACCGGACGCCGGCGAGGTCCGGATCCACGGGATCGACGTCGTGGCCGACCCGTTGTCGGCCCAGCGCCGGATCGGCTACCTGCCGGAGAGCGCGCCGCTCTACACCGACATGCTGGTCCAGGAGTACCTGGAGATGATGGCGGTGATGCGCGGGGTGCCCGACGACCGCCGGCACGACCGCATGGTCGAGGCGATCCGCGCCACCGGGCTCGCCGGCCGCGTGGTCCAGCCGATCGGCACCCTGTCGAAGGGCTATCGCCAGCGCGTCGGCATCGCCCAGGCGATCATCCACGAGCCCGACATCCTGATCCTCGACGAGCCGACCACCGGCCTCGATCCGGCGCAGATCGCCGAGATCCGAAACCTGCTGGTCGCGCTCAGCAAGAAGACCACGGTGCTGCTGTCGACCCACATCCTGTCCGAGGTCGAGGCGATCTGCGAGCGCGTGCTGGTGATCATGGCCGGCCAGCTGCGCGCCGACGCCAAGCTCGCCGATCTGCGCAGCGCCAACGCGGCGGTGGTCGCGGTCGAGACCGCGGCGACCGGGGTCGCCGACGCGCTGGCCCAGATCGCCGGCGTGACCTCGGTCGAGCCGGCCGGGACCGCGGGCGACTTCACGCGCTGGCGGGTGACCTCGGAGACCTCCGACGCGCTGTGCCCGGCGCTGTTCGACGCGCTGCGCGCCCGGAGCTGGAAGGTCGGCGAGTTGCGGCCCGAGCCCAAGACCCTCGAGCGCGTGTTCAGCGACCTCGCCGAGCGCGGAGCGGCGGTGGCGCCATGATGAAGACGATCTTCAAGAAGGAGCTGCGCGGCTACTTCAACTCGGCGATCGCCGTGATCTTCCTGGCCGTGTTCCTCACCGGCGTGATGGGCATGTTCTTCTGGTGGGACAAGTTCTTCGCCCGCGGGCTGGCGGATCTGCGGCCGCTGTTCGAGTGGCTGCCCGTGGTCCTGATCGTCCTGGTCTCGGCGCTGTCGATGCGGCTGTGGGCCGAGGAGCGCCGGGCCGGCACGCTCGAGATCCTGATGACGTTGCCGGTGCCGCGCTGGCAGCTGGTGGTCGGCAAGTTCCTCGCCGGTATGGTGCTGATCGCGGTCGCGCTGGCCCTGACCCTCGGGCTGCCGATCACGGTGTCGCAGATGGGCCACCTCGACGTCGGTCCGGTGATCGGCGGCTACCTCGCGGCGCTGCTGCTGTCGGCGGCGTACCTGGCGATCGGGATGTGCGTGTCGGCCGCGACCGACAACCAGATCGTCGCGTTCATCGGCACCGCGGCGGTGTGCGCCGCGACCTACCTGGTCGGCTATGCCGGCCACGGCGTCGGCCCGTTGCTCGGCACCGGCGCGCGGTTCGAGAGCGTGGCGCGCGGCGTCTTGGATCTGCGCGACCTCGCGTACTACGGCGGCATCGTGTGCATCGGGATCGCGCTCAACGTGGTGCTGCTCCAGCGCGTGACCTGGAGCCGGGGCGAGCGCGGGCGGTCGCGCCGCCAGGCCGCGCTGCTCGGCGTGGTGCTCGTGGTGGCCAACGCGGTCGCGCTCGACCTGTGGCTCGCACCGGTCCGCCACGCGCGGATCGATCTGACCCAGGGCGGGACGTACAGCCTGTCGGACTCGACCCACCAGATCCTCGCCGGGCTCGACGAGGAGCTCGTGATCCACGGCTACTTCTCCGAGAAGACCCACCCCAAGCTCGCGCCGCTGGTCCCGCAGCTGCGCGATCTGCTCGAGGAGTACCGGCTCGCCGGCCACGGCAAGGTCCGGGTCGAGATCGTCGATCCGACCAACTCGAAGGACGCCAAGCGCGACGCCAAGGACCGGTTCGGGATCGATCCGCGCCCGCTGCCGTTCACGACCTCGTCCGAGCAGTCGGTGATCAACGCGTACTTCTCGATCGCGGTCGAGTACGGCGATCAGCACCAGGTGATCGGGCTCGACGAGCTGATCGCGGTGCGCCCGCTCGACGTCGGCGACGTCGAGGTCACGCTGAAGAACCCCGAGTACCAGCTGACCAAGACGATCAAGAAGACGGTCTCGGAGTTCGCGAGCGTCGACACGCTGTTCGCATCGACCCCGGGCAAGATCCAGCTGACCGCGTACGTCACGCCGGGCATGCTGCCCGATGACTGGAAGGCCGGCCCGGCGAACCTCCAGAAGGTCGTCGACGCGCTGACCAAGCAGTCCGGCGGCAAGCTCGCGTTCACCACCGTCGAGCCCAAGACCGACGACGAGATGCGCGAGCTGTTCACCAAGTACGGCGTGCGGCCGTTCCAGGATCCGGCGTCCGGCCAGGTCTACTACTTCCAGCTCGTGCTGCAGATCGGCACCCGCGCGGTGCGCTTGCCGCTGCCGCAGAGCCTGGGCGAGGGCGAGCTCAAGGCCTCGATCACCGAGGGCCTCAAGCGCGCCGCGCCCGGGTTCACCCGCGTGGTCGGCCTGTGGTCGCCGCCGGCCGCGCCGCCGATGCCGGCGATGCAGGGCATGCCACCGCAAGACATGCCGCCGCCGCAGACGTTCAAGACCCTGCACCAGGCGCTCGCCGGCAACTACGAGGTGCGCGACGTGATGCTGAGCGCGCCGGTGCCCGATGACGTCGAGGCGCTGGTGCTCGCCGGCCCGGCGTCGCTCGACGCCAAGGCGGTCGAGTACGTCGATCAGTTCGTGATGCGCGGCGGCGCGCTGGTCGTGCTCGCCGGGCGCTACCGGCTGTCGCTGGCGGGCGGCGCGGGCGGGATCGCGGTCGAGAAGGTCACCACCGGGCTCGAGGCGGCGTTCCAGAAGTGGGGGATCACGCTCGGCGACGACCTGGTGATGGATCCCAAGAACGACGCGCTGCCGCTGCCCGAGGAAGAGGACGTCGGCAACGGCATGATGGTCCGCGAGGTTCACCAGCTGCCGTACCCGTTCTTCGTCAAGGTCACCGGCAACCAGGTCTCGGCGTCGAGCGTGATCACCAGCGGGCTGGTCGGTGCGGTGATGCACTGGGCGTCGCCGGTCGGCGCGCAGGCCAAGGCCGGCGACGACGCGCACGAGGTCGAGACCCTGTTGTCGTCGTCGGATGGATCGTGGCTGACGTCGTCGACCGAGGTCGGCCCCGATCTGCGCAAGTACCCGGACCTCGGGTTCCCCGGGCCCAACCCGACCGACCCCAAGCAGAAGCCGGGCAGCCAGCTGCTCGCGGTGTCGGTCACCGGTGGGTTCGCGAGCGCCGTGGCCAAGCCCGCGGCCAAGCAGAGCACCCCGGACGCCGGCGCGGCCGGCAGGGACAAGGCGGCGGGCCGCCTGCTCGAGCACTCGCCGCCGGACTCCCGGATCGTGGTGTTCGGGTCGTCGGCGTTCGCGTCGGACCTGGTCCAGCAGCTCGAGTCGGACCTGTCGCGCGCGGACATCGAGCTGGTGCACAACGCGGTCGACTGGTCGCTCGCCGATACCGATCTGCTCGCGATCCGATCGCGCAGCGCGGCGAGCCGGGCGCTGACGGTCAGCCCCGACTCGGCGGCCGGCTGGCAGATCGCGAACATCGTGATCGCGCTGATCGGGCTCGGGCTCGTGGTCGCGATCGCCTGGCTGCGGCGGCGCGCGGTGCGGCCGATCGCGCTTGGAAAGGAGGCCTAGGATGATCACGCGGTTTCACAAGATCCTGATCGGGCTGCTCGCGGCCCAGATCGTGCTCGCGGTGATCGTGCTGACCCGCGGCGATGACAGCGCGGCGCTCAAGGAGCACGCGCTGCTCGCCGGGTTCGACGCGGCGAAGGTCACGCGGCTGCAGGTGTTCGCCGGCGGCGAGGGCCAGCCGGCGGCCAGCGACGCCAAGGACGCCAAGGGCGCGAAGTCGATCGATCTGGTCAAGCACGGCGCGAGCTGGGTGCTCGCGTCGGGGTTCGATTACCCGGTCGACGCGGCCAAGGTCTCCGACGCGCTGGCGCCGATCGCCAAGCTCGCGGCCGCGGCGCCGATCGCGACCCAGGCCAGCCGCCACAAGCAGCTCCACGTCGGCGACGCCGACTTCGATCGCAAGCTGGTGATCACGGTCGACGGCAAGGACGTCACGCTGTTGATCGGCGGCTCCGCCGGGGGCCGGCGCACGGCGGTCCGGCTCGGCGGCGACGACCGGGTCTACGGCGTCACCGGCGTCTCGGCCTACGGGTTCGGCGCCGAGCCGCGCCAGTGGATCGATCCGAGCTATGTCAAGATCGCGACCGATCAGGTCGCGCGGGTCACCGTCCAGGGCGACAAGCCGCTCGAGCTCGTGAAGCCGGCGGCGCCTGGCTCGGGCAGCGGTGCGGGCTCGGGCAGCGGCGCGGGTTCGGGCAGCAGCGCGGGCTCGGGCAGCGGCGCGGGCTCGGCCCCGGCGGCCGACGCGTGGACCGCCATGCTCGGCGGGGCGCCGATCGTGCTGGCGGCGGGTGAGACCCTCGACCAGGCCGCGATCGCGCGGCTGATCGGCGAGGTCACGGCGATCGATCTCAGCGCGCCGGCGGACCCCAAGCGCGACGCGTCGAAGCCGACCGCGACGATCACGATCGAGCGCAAGCCGGGCAGCGGCTCGGCGGGCAGCGGCTCGGCGGGCAGTGGCTCGGCGGCCCCCGTGGCGCCGACGGTGATCGACGTGATCGCCGATGGCGCCTCGTACTGGGTCCACGATCGCAGCTCGCCGCGCGCGGTGCTGGTCGACAAGGCGCGGCTCGCCGACGCGCTCACCGCCGACCGCGACAAGCTGGTCAAGAAGCCCGCGCCGCCAGCGCCGGCCCACGCCGGATCCGGAGCGCCGCCGCATGGCCTGGGTGACCTGCCGCCGGGAGCGGGGCCAGGGATCGACTCGCTGCCGCCGGGAGTGCTACCGCCCGGCATGGAGCCGGGCCAGTAGCCGGGCCCAGGTCAGTAGCCAGGGCGTTGCCGGTCACACCGCGAACAGGTCGTGCATCGTCACGCACTCGAGCCCGGCGTCGTGGATCGAGGCGACGATGCTCGGCAGCGCGTCCAGCGTCCACTGCTGGCCCTCGTGGAACAGCAGCACGTCGCCGGCCTTGACCGGCGCGCAGTACTGGATCAAGTCCGCCGGGTTCTTGGTGTCGTAGTCGCGCGCGTCGAGCGACCACATCGCGATCGTGTAGCCGGACGCCACGAGGTTGACCAGCGACGACGCGTCGAGCGAGCCGTGCGGCGGCCGGACCCACGGCTTGCCGCTGAGCTGGCCGCCGAGCGCGCCCTCGGTCTTGGCGCACTGGTCGAGCAGGTCGCGCCGGCTGAGCTTGCTGAACCGTGCGTGATCGAACCCGTGGCCGGCGATCTGGTGACCGCGGCGAACGTACTCGCGCACCAGCTCGGGGTGGCGCAGCGCGCGGTTGCCGATCAGGAAGAACGTCGCCGGCACGCCGAGCTTGTCGAGCAGCTCGAGGTACTCCTCGGTCATGTGGTCCGGGCCGTCGTCGAACGTCAGCGCGACGCGGTTGGCGACGGCCGGGCCGCGCCGCACCACCCCGGGGAACACGTCGAACACGGCATTCTTGGCGGTCTTGACAAAGGCGCGTACGGAAGGGGTCACTCTCTTGTTCATACGGTCAATCCACCGACTCAACAAGCGAGGTCGTGAGAATGTGAGAAATTCTCACTCGGCCGCCGACCGGACTGTGATGTCACTCGCGCACGGTGTGCTGATTTGCCTCCACAGCGTGGGGTGAGCGGAAGATCGGACCACGGCCGGGCGTAGCCGCCGAGCGGGGAGGGACCCCGCGGCTGTGCCGACGGGGAGGGGGCAGCCCCTCGGGGATCGAGCGGGGCCCAGGCTCGGCCGGCGGTGACAATCGCGTGATCCCTGGAAATCTTCAATGGCATTTATGATAGGCAATCAAGTGTGTGATGCTGATCGCATGAAGTAGTCGCGGTACTGAGCGCGCAGCGCGGTCTTCAGGAACTTCCCCGCCGACGTGCGCGGGATCGACTCGATCGGCTCGAACGCGTCGGGCAGCCAGAACTTGGGAAACTTCGCCGCCAGGTGCCCGCGTAGCTCGTCGACCGACGCCGCGGCGCCGGGCTTGAGCACGTAGACCGCGATCGGCCGCTCGCCCCACCTGGGGTGCGGCACGCCGATCACCGCAGCCTCGCGGACCGCCGGGTGGCCCATCAGCGCGTTCTCGAGCTCCTGCGACGCGATCCACTCGCCGCCGCTCTTGATCAGATCGGCGATCCGGTCGGTGAGCTGGACGAAGCCGTGGCCGTCGATCCGCGCGACGTCGCCGGTGCGAAACCACCCGTCGGCGGTCCAGCGCTCCGGGGTCGCGCCGCCGTGGTACGCGCGGGCGATCCACGGCCCGCGCACCAGGACCTCGCCGGCGGTCGTGTCATCGCGCGGGACCTCGCCGGCCTCGTTGCGGAGCTCGACCTCGACCAGCGGCGGCGGCACGCCCTGCTTGGCGCGCAGCCGGTAGCGCGCGTCGGTGTCGGCCGCGGGGATCTCGGGCGGCACGCGCGATACCAGGCCGACCGGCGACATCTCGGTCATGCCCCAGGCGTGGATCAAGGTCATGCCGAGCCGGTCGAAGTCGCGGATCAGCTGCTCGGGCGCCGCCGAGCCGCCGACGATCATCCGCAGCCCCGGCGGCAGCGCCCACCGGCCGGGCGCGGCGTCGAGCGCCTCGCGGATCCCGAGCCAGATCGTCGGCACGCCGGCGGCCACCGTGACCCGCTCCCCGGCGATCAGATCGAGCAGGCTCGGCGGGTCGAGGTGCGGCCCGGGGAACACCAGCCTGGCGCCGATCATCGCCGCGGCGTACGGCAGGCCCCACGCGTTGACGTGGAACATCGGCACGACCGGCAGGATCGTGTCCTGGCGCGACAGATCGAGCGAGTCGGGCTGCGTGATGACCAGGGTGTGCAGCAGGGTCGAGCGGTGGCTGTACACCACGCCCTTGGGCTTGCCGGTCGTGCCGCTGGTGTAGCAGGTGGCGAGCGCGTCGGACTCGGCGAGCGCGGGCAACGCGAGATCGGGCGCGCCGGCGAGGAACGCTTCATACGGCTCGCGGCCGCCGGCGTCGCCGACGACGATCACGCGCTCGAACCGACCGCCGGCGGCGATCACCTTGTCGAGCAGCGGCACCAGCACATCGTCGACGATCACCATCCGGTCGCCGGCGTCGTTGGCGATGTACGCGATCTCGTCGGGGTGCAGCCGCAGGTTCAGCGTGTGGGTCACGCCGCCCGACAGCGGGATCCCGAAGTACGCCTCGAGGTGCTCGGCGTGGTTCCACATCAACGTCGCGATCCGGTCGCCCTTGCGGATCCCGGCGCCGGCCAGCGCCCGCGCGAGCCGCCGCGCGCGCTCGATCACCGCGCGATAGGTCGTGCGCGCCAGGCTCCGGTCCGGCCGCCGCGAGATCACTTCGCTGCCGCCCATCCAGCGCGCCGCCCGCTCGGCGATCAGCTCGATCGTCAGGGGAACGTCCATCATCGTGTGGCTCATCGCCGCCGAACATAGACCCATTCAAATGGGTCACGGCCAAAATCACGCGACCGACGCGATCAGACCCTCCGGCGCAGGTAGTTCACGAGGTCGATCCGGGTCACCAGCCCGAACAGCACGCCGTGCTCGACCACCACGCCGACCATCCCGGCGTCGAGCACGCGGACCAGCTCGGCCAGCGGCGCCTCGGGCGGCAGGGTCTCGACCTTGGTCGTCATGACCTCGCGGACCGGGCGATCGAACGCGTGGTCGCCGTGCAGCGCCGCGACCAGCAGATCGGACTCGTCGATGATGCCGGTCAGCGCGCCGCGGTCCATCACCGGCAGCTGCGACACGTCGTGTAGCCGCATCCGGGCGTACGCCACGCGCAAGGCGTCATCGGGCGCGACCGCGATCAGCTGGGCGTCCACGGCGCGGCGCGCCACGACGTCGCGCAGATCGCCGAACCCCGGCCGTTGCAGGAGGCCCTGATCGGCGAGCCACTCGTCGCGGTACGCCTTCGACAGGTACTTCGCGCCGCTGTCGGCGACGATCGTCACGACCTTGCACGGCGGATCGCCGCGCCGCGCGCGGTCCCGGCAATAGCGCACCGCGGCGGCGATCAGCACGCCGCTCGACGTCCCGGCGAGGATGCCGGCCCGGGCGACCAGGGTCCGCACCGTCGCGAACGCCTCGGCGTCGTCGACCACGTACGACGCCTTGACCCGCGACAGATCGCAGATCGGTGGCACGAAGTCCTCGCCGATGCCCTCGACCAGCCACGAGCCGGCCTCGCCGACCGTACCGGTCGCGACGTAGCCGGCGAGCACCGAGCCCTTCGGGTCGGCGAGCACCATCTCGACCGCGGGGGCGACCCGGGCGAAGTAGCGCGACAGCCCGGTCAACGTCCCGCCCGAGCCCACGCCGCAGACGATGGCGTCGAGCACGCCGCCGGTCTGGGCCCAGATCTCGGGGCCGGTCGTGGTCTCGTGCGCCAGCGGGTTGGCCGGGTTCTCGAACTGGTTGACGTACAGCGCACCCGACTCGCGGGCGATCCGCTGCGCCATGTCCTGGTAGTACGCGGGGTGGCCCTTGCCGACGTCGCTGCGGGTCCAGAGCACCTGCGCGCCGAGCGCCTTCAAGTGGATGACCTTCTCCTGGCTCATCTTGTCGGGCACGACGAGCGTCAGCTTGTAGCCGCGCAGCGCCGCGACCAGCGCCAGGCCCAGGCCGGTGTTGCCGGCGGTCGCCTCGATCAGGTGGCCGCCGGGCACGAGCCGGCCGTCGCGCTCGGCGGCGGTGATCATCGACAGCCCGATGCGGTCCTTGATCGACCCGCCG
The DNA here is from genome assembly GCA_036271215.1 of Kofleriaceae bacterium. Lineage (GTDB taxonomy): Bacteria > Myxococcota_A > Polyangia > Haliangiales > Haliangiaceae > JABFXX01. The sequence goes on from DATBBB010000528.1 coordinate 15,475, forward strand.
GGGTTGTGGCTCTCGAGCTTGACCCACAGCTCGCTGCCCGCGGTGTCGAAGCAGGTGACCTGGACCAGGGGCGTGTTGCCGATCAGCTCGAGCATGCCGCGTGTGGCCGGAGCGCTCATCGCGCCACGGTATCACCGCGTCTCGACCCGGACGGCGCCGGGCCCGGGGAGTTTTGCGCGTATCATCGCGCGCCATGACCCTCAGCGGATCGCGGCCGGAGCGCTCGGAGCTCGAGCAGACGTTACTGGCGCTGGTCGACGCGCGGGCGGCGGGCCTGACCGACAAGGTCATCGCGTGGCGGCGCGATCTCCACGCCCACCCCGAGCTCGGCAACCGCGAGCACCGGACGTCGGAGGTCGTCGCCGCGCACCTGCGGGCCCTGGGCCTCGAGGTCCAGACCGGCGTCGCTCACACCGGCGTGGTCGGTGTGCTGCGCGGCGGCCGCCCCGGCCCCGTGGTCGCGCTGCGCGCCGACATGGACGCGCTGCCGGTGACCGAGGAGGCCGACGTCGCGTTCGCGTCGCGCGTGACGACGCAGTACAACGGCGCCGAGGTCGGCGTGATGCACGCGTGCGGCCACGACTGCCACACCGCCGTCTTGATGGGGGTCGCCGAGCTGTTCGCCGGGATCCGCGATCAGCTGCCCGGCGCGATCAAGTTCGTGTTCCAGCCGGCCGAGGAGGGCGCGCCCGACGGCGAGCGGGGCGGCGCCGAGTTGATGATCGCCGAGGGCGTGCTCGATCAGGAGCCCAAACCCCAGGCGATCTTCGGCCTCCACGTGCTGTCGCAGCTCAGCGCCGGCGTGATCGGGTTCCGCGCCGGCCCGACGATGGCGAGCGCCGACTGGCTCAACATCACGATCCACGGCCGCCAGACCCACGGCGCGATGCCGTGGCTCGGGGCCGATCCGATCGTCGGTGCGGCGCACGTGATCCTCGGGCTGCAGACCGTGGTCAGCCGCCAGGTCGACACCGTGGCGCAGCCGGCGATCGTGACGATCGGCGCGATCCACGGCGGCGTGCGCGAGAACATCATCCCCGATCGGGTCGAGATGAAGGGCACGATCCGCGCGTTCGATGAGGCGCTGCGCAGCGAGATCCACCAGCGGGTCCAGGAGACCGCCGAGCACCACGCGCGCGGCTGCCGGTGCGAGGCCGACGTCCGGGTCCGCGCCAAGTATCCGGTGACGATCAACCATCCGGAGCTGACCGCGTGGAGCGCGCCGCGGCTGACCCGGGTCGCCGGCGCCGATCACGTGCTCGAGATCCCCAAGATCGCCGGCGCCGAGGACTTCTCGTTCTTCCAGCGCCGGATCCCCGGGTTCTTCTACTTCGTCGGCATCACCCCGGCCGACCAGCGGCCGACCGACGCGCCGGCCAACCACTCGCCGCTGTTCTACGTCGACGAATCGGCGCTGCCGGTCGCGCTGCGCTCGCTGGCGAGCCTGGCCGCCGGTTACCTGGCCGCTCCGCTATAGATTGATCGATCCAGAGGGGCCTTCCCGCCCCTCTCGCGGGCACAGGCCCGCGATTCACCCCGCCGCGCGTCGCGTTGCGCGGACGTTGATCCAGCGGGCCTTTCCGCCTCTCTTTCGGGGCATGGCCTCGCGATTCAATTGGCCTGGTAGTTCTGGTACACGGTCGCCGGGGCAGGGGGCGCGGCAGCGGCCGGGTTCGCCGCGTTCGCCGCGTTCGGGCGCGGACCGCGCTTGTACTCGACGCGCGCCTTCGAGGCGTGCTCGCCGCTGGTGACCTTGGTGTCGGCGGCCGCGGTGTCGTACGAGTCTTTCTCGGCGGCCTTGTCGACGTCGGCCATGAACTGCTTCACCGCGGCGGGCGTGGGCGGTGCGATGTCCTTCTGGGCGGCGATGTCGACCGCCTCGGTCAGGTACGAGTGGACCAGCTTGGTCTCGAGCTTCTTGAACAGGGTCGGTGAGCCGAACAGATCGACGGTCGCCACGTTGCCGTTGAGCGCGACGGCGTAGCCGACCATGCGCGCCCGGTCGGCCGCCGGCAGCTTGGCGAGCGCGGCGTCGACCTGGTGCTGCATCGCCGACAGCGTGCCGTCGGACTGCTGCTGCGCGACCTGGCGATAGGTCCCCGACGCGGTCTCGGTCTTGCGGACCTTGTTCTTGGCGGCGACCTCGTTCCACACGTCCTGCTGCGCCGCGTAGCTCGCCTGGCCGCGCAGCCGGCCGTGGGCCAGCGCCTTGGCGGTGGTGAACTCCTTGGTCGTGCCGTCCCACCGGCCGTGCTCGACACAGAACACCGGGACCGATTGCGTGGTGTTCGCCGGGATCACCGTGTTGCGGCCGATGATGCGGTCCTGCTTGCCGCCGATGATGACCTCGCCCGCCATCACGAACACCGGGTGCGCGGCCTGGTTGATGAACGTCAGGTTATTGACGCTGCCGTCGGCGATCTCCTGGATCTTGACCTGCTTGGCGGCCATCGCCTCGTCGAGCACGAGCAGATCGTCGGCGTCCTTGGGCGCCGCCGTCGCCACGATCGGCGTCAGCGTCAGGCTCTGGACCTGGATCGGCGCGAGCAGCGTGGTGCCGTCGGCCAGCGCCGCCGGATCGGCGGCCTGGGCCGGGACCTTGGGTGGCGCGGCGAACACGGTGGCAGCGGTGAACAACGCGAATGACATCGCGAACAGACCTGTGGCATGGCGCATGGGACCTCCCGGTTAGGCTGCTCGCAACGCGCGTGCGTCCGTTGCGATCTACGGACAGGCCAACTTTCGACCCACCGCGCACTCGCCCGCGGCCCAGGCCCGATCGACTGCAACCAGCGCGTCGAGCCCGTGTCCTGCTGCCGGCGATCCGCCGCGCGACCGGATGCGCGACCGGATGCGCGACCGGATGAACGAGGCAGCTCGCCGCGTGTAGGTCCACATCTTCCCTCCACACGCCCAAGATCCTTCAGGCAAACCTCCGAAGTATTCATGATGGTCTGCAAGTCGTCCATGAGTTGACGGGTCTTTGGCTCGACCTCTTCCGTTCTCGCATGCTTCAACAAGGCAATCATCCTCCTCTGTGCCGCCTTCATTCGATGCTTTATGGGAACGAGCGCCGAGGCTGATGTATGTATATCCCGTAAGCCTGCTGCGATTCGGCGATAGGCCTCCGATCCCGCGAGCAGTGCTGTGACCGTTTGCTGAGTCACGTGAGTCACATCATCAAGATGGCCAAGGCAGATCGCGCTTTCGAGTTGATTGCAACCATCCTCAACGGAGTGTATGCAACACCACAGCACGTCGATAGCATTTATCAAGGCTCGGTCAAATGCGATATTCGCCACGACACCAAACAACACCCAAACATGTCGAGTGGGAAGCGGGAACGTCATGCCCACGCGGGCGAAGCGGCGCTGCAGCGTCTGATGGGACAGTCCCAGCGCGCGGGCCGCCGGGCGCAGGCTTCTCAGCCGGGTATATGCGACGATGGCGTCGGCGGTCTGCCGGAGCTCGACCAGGTTCCCGGGCCAGTGGTGGTTGTGCAGCGCGTCCAGGTTGGAGGTGCTGAGATCCGCCGCCCGCAGTTGCGGGGCTTGCCGCTCTTCGAACATGTGGTCGAGGAACTGGTTGATATCGCCGGTCCGGTGCTCGAGCGGACGTATCGGAACATGCTGCATCAGCTCGACGAGTGGCTCGGACAGCGCCCGACGCGCAACCTTCAGGCTGGGGGCCACGGCGATCAAGCGGACACTGAAGCCCGTATCGAACAGCATCGAGGCAAAGGCCGGCTCGAGCGGAGCGTGCTTGGCCATGAGCGAGAGCAACAGCGTCGTCCGCGAGGCCCGCTTGATGAGCGCCACTTGCGCGGGACGTTCCGTGGGTAGCTCCGTGATCTCGACGAACGCGCGGCTCCTGCGCAGCGACATCGCATGGATCGCATGCGCGAGCCCTTCGAGGTCACAGCCAGCCTCACCGGTCAGCAGCATCGGCCCCGATCCGGTGGCGGCCTGGATCATCACCCAGTCGGGAGACCGGATCGCGTCCGAGCCGATGATCTGAAAGCCTCCGGGTCGTGCAATGACAGGGTCGGCGCGCGCGCTACTGCCCAGTAGGTGAACGACGGGGAGGTGTACCGCGCTGAACAGCTGCAGCTGGAGCGCGAAGTTGCGGTCAAGGTGCTGCGCGAGGAACGAAGCGACAACGACTCGCGCGAGCGCTTCCTGCGCGAGGCCCGGCTCGCGTCGCAGATCGACCATCCCTACGCGACTCACATCTACACCTTTGGGACCGAGGACGAGGGTCGCCTGCTGTGGATCGCGATGGAGCTGGTGCGGGGCGTCCCGCTGGATAAGTGGCTATCCAAGCACGGGCCGATGTCGCCCAGGCAATTCGGTCCGTTCTTCGAGGGCCTCTGCGGGGTCATCCACGCCGCGCACAAGCAGGGGATCATCCACCGCGACCTGAAGCCGGCCAACATCATCGTGGTCGTGTGCGGGGAGCTCCTGCTCCCCAAGCTCCTCGACTTCGGGATCGCCAAGTGGCACCCCCATCCCGAGGTGGCGCTCGACTCCGGCTCCGACGAGGATCGCGCGCCCGACGACGAAGCTGTGAAGACCGGGCGTCTGCCGGTCCGGCCGCGCCGCGCCGGGCGGACTGTCGCCTGCTATGACTCGGAGAGCAGGCGCCAGCTCACGCCGCCGGGCGGGTGCCTCGGCTCACCTCCATACATGGCCCTCGAGCAGTGGGTCGGAGCCGACGCTGTCGGGCCGGAATCCGACATCTACGCGCTCGCCATCATCGCGTACGAGATGCTGACCGGGCGCCGGATGTTCGTCGCGAACCGGCCGGCCGAGTACCTCGAGCAGCACAAACGCGCGTCGCCACCACGGCTCGGCGATGGCTTCCCTCCGGCCGTCGATCTTGTCATTCAGTGCGCGCTCGACCCGGATCCCCGGGCTCGGCCCAGGACTGCGCCGGAGCTGGCCTCGGACCTGTGGAAGGCGCTGTGCACGATCAAGCGGGATCAGCTCCGGGCCGCGGCGCAGCAGTGGTACGATCGGGATGGGTCGCCGGGCCTCTTGTGGGGAGCCGACGCGCTGGAGGAGACCCTGCGCGAGGTCCCCAAGGAGACGCTCACCCCGCTGGAGTGCTCGTTCGTCGCCGAGAGCCAGCAGCGCATCCGGCACATCCGCGTGGTTCGGCGGTCGCTCGTCGCGCTCGCCGCGGCGGTCGCCGTCGGCGGGGTCCTGTACGTTGCGGCGATGCAGGCGCGG
>DATBBB010000529.1:0-12169 GCA_036271215.1 Kofleriaceae bacterium
AGGGGCTTGCCCTGCTTGGCCACCTGCTCGAGCACCGGCAGGAGGTCCTTCATGTTCGAGATCTTCTTCTCGTGGATCAGGATGTAGGGGTCGTTGAGCACGACCTCCATCCGCTCCGAGTCGGTCACGAAGTACGCCGACAGGTAGCCGCGGTCGAACTGCATGCCCTCGACGACGTCGAGCTCGGAGGTCATGGTCTTGGCCTCTTCGACCGTGATCACGCCTTCCTTGCCGACCTTCTTCATCGCCTCGGCGATCATCTCGCCGATCTCGGTGTCGCCGTTCGCGCTGATCGTGCCGACCTGCGCGATGTCTTCCTTGCCCTTGGTCGGGGTCGCCATCGCCTTGATGTGGGCGACGACCGCGACCACGCCGGCGTCGATGCCGCGCTTCAAGTCCATCGGGTTCAGGCCGGCGGCGACGAGCTTGGCGCCCTCGTTGTAGATCGCCTGCGCGAGCACGGTCGCGGTGGTCGTGCCGTCGCCGGCGACATCGGAGGTCTTCGAAGCGACCTCCTTGACCATCTGCGCGCCCATGTTCTGGAACTTGTTCTCGAGCTCGATCTCCTTGGCGACGGTGACGCCGTCCTTGGTGACCGTGGGGGCGCCCCACGACTTCTCGATCACGACGTTACGGCCACGCGGGCCGAGGGTGACCTTGACGGCGTTGGCGAGCAGGTTGAGGCCCTTGGCGATCTCCGAGCGGGCACTGGACGAAAAGATGATTTCCTTGGCAGCCATGGTGTGAATCCTTGAATCGCGAGACGCGCTGCCCGGGGGCGAGCGCGAGGGTGGAGAGCGGGTCGCGCGGCGAGCGCGCGGGGTCAGGCGGACGGCGAGGTCGCGGAGCGGCGCCCGCCGTCATGCGAGCGGTTGCTCGGTGATTGCTCAGTCGAGGATGGCGAGGAGGTCGTCCTCGCGCATGATCAGGTGCTCTTCACCGTCGATCTTGACCTCGGTGCCGCTGTACTTGCTGAACAGCACGCGGTCGCCGGCCTTGACCTCGAGCGCGATGACCTTGCCGTCCTTGTCGCGCTTGCCGGTACCGACGGCGATCACCTTGGCCTGGATCGGCTTCTCCTTGGCGGAGTCCGGGATGAACAGGCCACCGGAGGTCTTGGTTTCTTCTTCGAGGCGCTTGACCATGATGCGATCGTGGAGCGGACGGATCTTCATGGCCGTACCTATAGGCACGGCGGCGCGGCTTGGCAACCCTCCGCGGTGAGTGCTAACAACTTTCTGATAAGTCAAACTGTTTCAGATGGTTGGCGAGGTCAGATTTCGACGTGCACGGACCCCTGCGGGGCTACCAGCGCCGGGGGGCGGCTGTGGTAATGAAGCCAGGTGGCGCTAACCGACTACGAGAAGTACATCCGTACCGAGGAGCTGCTCTCGCTGCAGAAGGCGCCCGAGGCGCTGACCTGCCACGACGAGCTGCAGTTCCAGGTCGTCCACCAGGCCCACGAGCTGTACATGAAGCTGATCGAGCACGAGCTCCGCTTCGTGTGCCAGCTGCTCGGCGATGGCCAGGCAGCGCGCGCGGTGACCACGCTGCGCCGGGTGACCCGGGCCCAGCACGTGCTGCTGCAGTCGATCGATCTGCTCGATACGATGGCGCCGTCGGACTACATGACGATCCGCACCGGCCTGGGCCGCGGCTCGGGCCAGGAGTCGCCGGGGTTCCGCACCATGCTGCGGCTGCCCGGCGAGCTGGTGTGGCCGGCGATGGCCGCGTTCCTCGAGCGCCAGGGCGTCAGCTTGCGCCAGATCTACGAGCACCCGCACGATCATCACCTGCTGTTCCAGCTGTGCGAGGGCCTGACCGACTACGATCAGCTGCTGCAGAGCTGGCGGTCGCGCCACCTGATGCTGGTCTACCGGATCATCGGCGCCGGCACGCCGTCGCTCAAGGGCAAGCACAGCGACCTGCTGGCGCACGGCATGAAGCAGCGGTTCTTCCCCAAGCTGTGGGACGTGCGCGACGAGGTGTTCGGTGAGTGGACGGCAGCCCAGGAGGCCAAGGGCCACGATCCCGGGTACCACTGATGACCGGGCCGGGAACCTTGTCCGCGCGGCGGACCACCGGGGCGCTCGCGGCGCTGGTGGTCGCGGCGGGGCTGTCGACGACGCCGGGCTGCGCGTTCGCGGTCGATCATCCGGCGACCACCGCCGGCATCGTCGCCGCGACGTTCGCGTTCGGCACCTGCAAGCTGGCGAGCGATGACTACGCCGCGTGCGGCCTGGCCGGCGCCGGGGCGGGCGCGTTCCTGTTCGGGGTCACCGCGCTCGCGCTGTGGCTCGGCGGCGATGGCCACAGCGTGCTGATCGAGGAGCAGGCCAAGCCGCTGCCCGACGATGGCCGGCCGATCCGGCGCCGGCACCACGCGCCGCCGGCCGACCCGGCGGACCCGGTGCGCCCAGGCACGGCCGGTCCGAGCCCGCCGACCGCGCCATCGCCGGTCACGCCGAACCCGGGCGCGGCGAACCCGCCACCGCCGGCGAGCCCGGGGACGCCGAACCCGGTCGCGCCGAGCCCGACCCCGTGAGCGCTGGCCATGCACCCGTGGCTTCCCATTCCGGCGCCGCCCGCTCCCGCCCGTAGCCCGCAAGCCGCCGCGAGGCCGTGGTAAGCCAGGCGTATGGCCGACCTCGTCGCCGACAGCCTGCTCGAGCATCGCACCGCGTTCCCGGCCCTCGAGAACTGCGTCCACTTCATCTCGCATTCGCTCGGCTGCGTCCCGGCACGGGCCAAGGACGACCTCGCCGAGTTCTTCGACCTGTGGCAGACCAAGTCGATCACCGCGTGGAGCGACTGGCTGCCCGAGGTCAACCGCGCCGCCGAGCGGATCGCGAAGATCATCTCGGCGCCCGCCGGCACGGTGATCATGAACCAGAACGTCTCGACGATCACCTCGGTCGTCGCGTCGTGCTTCGACTACAAGCCGGAGCGCAACAAGATCGTCTACGAGGCGCTGCAGTTCCCGACGGTGTCGTACGTCTGGCAGGCCGAGCAGCGGCGCGGCGCCGAGTGCGTGCTGGTGCCCTCGAAGGACGGCACGACGATCGACGTCGACGCGATGTGCGCCGCGATCGACGACAAGACCCTGCTCGTGCCGATCTCGCACGTGATCTTCTCGTCGGCGTACATCCAGGATGCCAAGAAGATCTGCGCGCGGGCCCGCGAGGTCGGCGCCCACGTCATCCTCGATTGCTACCAGTCGATCGGCGCGCTGCCGATCGACGTCGTCGATCTCGGCGTCGCGTTCGCGCTCGGCGGCTCGGTCAAGTACCTGTGCGGCGGCCCGGGCGCCGCGTGGCTCTACGTGCGCAAGGATCTGATCGAGCAGCTCGCGCCGCGCGTCACCGGGTGGTTCGGCAACGAGGCGCCGTTCGCGTTCACCATGCCGGACCAGAGCTACGCCGAGACGGTGTGGCGGTTCATGGGCGGCACGCCGGCGGTGGCGTCGCTGTACCAGGCGCGCGCCGGCCACACGCTGATCGGCGAGATCGGCGTCCGCAAGATCCGCGACAAGAGCCTGGTGATGACCCAGAAGTGCATCGACTGGGTCGACGAGCTCGGCATGAAGCTCAACAGCCCGCGGCCGGCCGAGCAGCGCGGCGGGTCGGTGGTGTTCGACTTCGCGGGCGCCGCCGACGTGTGCCGCGAGCTCAACCGCCGCAAGTACTTCTGCGACCACCGGCCGGGCGCCGGCATCCGGATCGCGCCGCACTTCTACACCAAGACCGAGGAGATCGAGCTGTTCTTCGGCGAGCTCAAGAAGATCCGCGGCGGCACCGGCCGGTAGCGCGCTGCGGCGGGGTACGGTGATGTGTGCCGGTGGCAGCGCCGGATGGGTGGACGATTTTTTGTGCGGCGCGCAGGTCGGCGTCGACCTGGGAGGCCAGGTGCCGCATGATCAACATCCGGAGGATGATGTAATGACCCCCATGGAGCCGCAGCGATCCAATGTCCTGAGCCCGAGCTTGAAGCCGAAGCGGTGGTCGCGCCAGCGGCGGTTCTACGCGCTGAGCGGCGGCGGCTGCATCCTGGTCGGCGTCGTCGGGTTCGCGCTCGGCGCGCTGATGGTCGCCGACGACTACTGGCACTCGCCGGCGACGTGCCACCGTGACGCGCCGCCCGCCCCGACCGTGCAGGTGGTCCCCGTGACCGTGGCGCCCCCGGCGCCGGCGCTGCCGCCGGCAGAGGTCGAGGAGGTCGAGGCGCCAGAGCCCGACCAGACGAGCAACGCACGCTGCGGCAGGGTCGATGTCGAAGATATGATCATCCAGGCCGAGAACCAGTACACCAATGGCTACCCGACCGCGGCGCTGTTTGTGATGATGAAGGCGCTGGACTGCGATCACAACGTCCGGATGTACCGGCTCGCCGCGACCTTTGCGTGCGGGGCACACGACCCGGTGAGCGCGAAGCACTACTTCCGCGGCGTGCCGCCCGAGTATCAGGCGGCGATCGAGCAGAAGTGCCAGCAGGAAGGCATTGCGCTCGACACCGGCGCGCGCTGAGCGCACCGGAACGCGGCTGCTTTCACCGGTCATCGGTCACCGGTTGCGAGTCATCGGTTACCGTCGTCGCGCGACGGTGTCACTCGGCGTGCGGGTGCCGCGGATTGCGCCACCGAGCTGCGGGCCCGACAGTGCGCTTGCGAGGAACCGAGGGCTCCTCTAGTCTGCAGCCTGGCCATGGAGCGGTGCAGTGAGCGCCACCGGCTGGTCAGCTCTAAACCGAGCTTGACGGCGAAGCCGATCAGCAGGTCGGCGAGCTTGGCCGGGGCCTCCGCGTGGAGCATGTGGCCGGCGCGCAGGATGGTCGCGAGCCGGGCGCGCACAAGGCGGCAACGAGGGCGTCGAGGGTGCGGCGGAAGTAGGGCGAGGGCGGCTCCGTGAGGCCCGGCTGATCGGCGACGCTGGAATCTCGTCGACGACTGGACTGATTTGAAGGGTGCAGCTGATTGCTGCGCGGCTGATTGCTACGCGGCTGATTGCTAGACTCTGTGGCACAGCTGGATGCGTGCTTGCCGCGAGCGCGGCGCTCCTCTAGTCTGGTAATCGGATATGGAGGCGCGGTTGGTACCGGGGACCGTTCTGCTCGGGAAGTATCGCGTGGAGAGCGTGCTCATCAGCGAGCGCGGTCGCAGTTCATCTGCGCCCCGACGGTGGCGCAGATCCGCGATAGGCGGGTCAGCCGATCAGCGAGCTGGGTCGGCACCTCGGCGTGGAGCGTGGGAGGCTTCAGTCCGGCAACTGGCCGTATAGCCGTGCGAGATCGAGCTCGGCGCCGGTCGACAGCTGCACCACGCCGGTCGTCGCGTCCTGGTACTCCCAGCCGCCGGCTGGCAGGCGGCGATAGTGCTCGACGCGCGCGTGCGACTGGCTGACGAGCACGTACTCCTGGAGCGACGCGATCAGCTGGTAGTGCTGCCACTTGTCGCCGCGGTCGTCCTGCTCGGTCGACGGCGACAGCACCTCGACGATGAGCACCGGGTTGGTGATCGTTGCGCCGGTCGGGTCCGCGGGATCGCCCTCGATCGGCCCGCACACGATCGACGCGTCGGGGTACGTCGCCTTGCCGGTCGCCAGGATCCGCACGCGCTGATCTGACTGGAACGCGATGCAGCCGGGCGGGCGCGCGTTCTCGAGCGCCGCGCTGACCCGGGACGCGAGCGCGTTGTGACGGCGCGAGCCGCCGGCCATCGCCACGATCTCGCCGCCGTCGTACTCGTGCTTCATCCCGCTGTCGCGCTCGTACGCGAGGTACTCGTCGTACGAGTACCGGTGGCGCGCCGCTCGAATCGCCGAGGTCATGCCTCCACTGTAGTCCAGATCGCCGGGTTTGGTGGCGGGCGCGGACGGGGCCGACGGTGTCGGGCGACGGATCCCGAGTTGACTACCGGAGTCGACGGCGATGTCTACCGCGCGCGACAGCTAACGGAGTTGCCTGGCAACCGCGACGGCGACGCGCGTTGCGAGTCGAATCGCGGAGCTAGCGCGCCCGGCGGCGGGCACATCGGCTGCACGTCGCCGGGTGCATGAACGATACGCTCGAGTTGCTCGCGACAGACGCGCTCACCAAGGTCAGCGGCGGATCCACGGGCTACGTCGCCGGCGACAGCATCGCCCTCGGGGTCGCGCAGCAGCTCCACTGGGACCACAACGCCAAGGTCGGCGCGCCGTCCTCGGACATCGTGCATCGCGTCCCGATCGGCGGTCACCACTTCATGGTGATCTCGGCGGGCTCGAACGATCCGATGAACCCGCGCCTCGGCTCGAACCTCGAGCTGATGCGGCGCCGCGCCGGTGGTGGCGTGCTGTGGATCGCGCCCGTCAACCCGCACGCCCGATCGGTGGTCGAGCATGTGGCGCAGGAGCACGGCGATCACGTGGTCACGTTCACGCCCGGCAAGGACCACGTGCACCCGCATTCGTACGCGGAGCTCGCGCATCAGATCTCGCGTTTCGCGCACTGAGCCGCGCGCGGCGATGGCGTTCGCGGCGCGCGTAGCTCGAGCGGCCGTCGCGGCTCGTCGTTCGCGTCACAGCACGCGGAGATACGCGACGAGGTCTCGCTTTTCGTCCGCCGACAACTTCGTGGCGAGCACGAGATTGAAGAACTCGACCGTATCCTCGAGCGTGAGCAGCCGGCCGTCGTGCAGGTACGGCGGCGAGTCCTTCACGCCGCGCAGCGAGAACGTCTTGTAGATGCCCTCGGCTCGACCGGTATAGAACCGCTCGACCTGCAGATCGTGTGACAGGTTATCAGTGAAATAGGCACCCGGATGGCATGACACGCATTGCGCCTTGCCGCGGAACAGGGCTTCGCCGCGCAGCTCGGCCGGCGTCGCCTTGGCGCGATCGAGGTCGCCGGTGGGCGTGAGCTTGGGCGCAGGCGGGAACGCGAGGATGTTCTGCGCGGCGGCCATCGCCGCGAGCTCTTCGCGGCCGAAGTGGCGAGCACCCTTGCGCTTGGCGTCCTCGTCGCTGCCGTCGAAGTACGCGGTGTTATTTTCGACCTCGGTGAAGTCCTCGAGCGAGCGGAGGTTGCGCTTCGAGCCGAACGTGCGCTGCGCGAACACGCCGCGCAGGCTCACGGTTTCGATCCGCGGACGATCCTTGTGCGGTCGCACGTCAGGCACGCGGTGGAACTGTCCCGTCGTATGGCCGTTGACGTGGCACGAGAAACACGAGACCGCGTTCTGCGCCGACCACGCGACGCGGTCGTCGAGCTGGTTGAACTGCTGTTGCGGGAACGGCGTGACGAGCAGGCGGATGCCGTCGAGCTGCAGTGGTGTCAGGATGTCCTTGAGCAGCGGATAATACGTCTCGATCGTGATCTCCCGGCCGCGAGATACGTCGCCGAGCTCGGGATGCGTGGTCAAGAACAACGGCGGCGGAAACTCCGGCAGGTAGGCATCGGGGATGTCGAACGCGACGTCGACGCGATCGAGCTCGGGGTGCGTCTTCAGCTGCGACGGCGGAAACACCATGCCACCGCCGTCCGGCTCGAGCGGATGCGGCAGCGGTAGATACGGAAACAGGCTGCGCTGCTTGATGTCGTCGGGAGCTAGCGCGGCGAGCGCCTCCCACGTCGTAGCCTTCGCGAGCCGCGCGGTCGGTCCGACGGGGATCGGCTTTCGGCCGCCCGACATGCGCACGGCCGGATCGACCTTGCCGGACAGATCGTAGCGCGCGGCAAGTAGATCGTTCTGCCGCTTCATCAGATCGACCTTGGCGCGCTCGAGGCGCTGCAGCTCCTTCGCGAGCTCCGGTGACACGGCTGCCCGCTGCGCGGCGGTCGGCGGCGCTGCCGATGAAGATGTGGTGATGACGACTCCTGCGGCCGCGAGCGCTGCAGCCGCGAGCGCGGCGCGTTGACCGATCGATGACATGTTCCTGCGATGCATTGGTGTCCACGACGATGACCGTTGCCGTCTGATTCGTCCAAGACATCGTTTCGATAGCTGTGATAGAGCGCGCCTATGAGGCTCGCGTCACAACAGTCTCGCTCCGTAAGATCAATATACGGTCGCGGTCGCCGACTCGTCGAGCTTCCGGCTTGCCGCGGAGGCGTGCCACGTGTTTTCAGCCGGCACCGGGAACCGATCGCCGTGCTCGTTCGTCTTCCCCAGCATGCAAGCTCAAGCACGAACCATCACCGCCGCCGCCGAGGCGTCTCATCCTCTGGCTCTGGCTCCGTCTCTGTCATCGAACCTCGCACGCTCGATCGCACGGCTCGTGAAGTGGGTGCTCGATCCGACCACGACCGCGACGCGCGCGACCGTGGTCATCCGGCTGATGGCCGGCGCGGTGTTCTTGTCCGAGGGCATTCTCAAGTTCGTCTACACGAACCAGGGCGTCGGCCGATTCACGAAGCTCGGGTTTCCGTTTCCCGACGCCATGGCGACCGGCATCGGCGCGTTCGAGATCGTCGGTGGCCTGCTGTTGCTCGGCGGACTGTTCACGCGCCTCATCGCGATCGGGTTTTCGATCGAGATGGTCGTCGCGGTGCTGACGACGAAGATCGCGCTGTACCTCGGTACGTCGCCGTTGCCGATGCCGGCGGCTGCGCCGAAGCTCGGGATCTGGGCGGTACTGCACGAGACTCGCTCCGACTGGGCGCAGTTGCTGTGCTGCGTGTTCCTGGTCGTCGTCGGTGCGGGAGCGCTGTCGATCGATGCGCTACGCGCGAAGCGAGGGGCTCAGCAAATGCTGCATACATAGGGGATCCATCGGGCGAAGTCCGGCCGATTCACGGTGCCGGCGAGCTCAGCGCGCGCCGCAAGATCGCCCCGGCGTCGCCGGCCAGCCACAGCGAGTCGCCGGCCGCGCCCAGCCCGCGAATCGAGCCGGTGCTCAGCGGCCACGACGTGTCCCACGTGCCGTCGGTGGCGCGGTGATACAGCGGGCTGGACTCGCCGCTGGTCCACACCTCGCCGCCGACGATGGCGATCGCGCACAGCGCGACCGCGCCCGGCAACGCGGTGGTCGTCCACGCCATGCCATCCCAGTGCGACGCGGTGCCCTGGCTCAGGCTCGCAAACTCACCGTCTCCATCGTAGCCGACCGCCCAGATATCATTGGCTGCGATCGCCGCGACCCCACACAGGTGCGCGGTGGTCGGCGCCGGCAGCGCCGTCCAGGCCCCGGCATGCCGGAGCGCGACGTGGGACACCGGCTGGACCGTCGATGCGGCGTCATCGCCAACCGCGATGAGATCGTCGCCGGCATCGGCCACCGCGCGCCACGCCACGCCGGTCTCGCCGGGAATGGCGTCCTCCATCCAGGTCGTCTTGGTCGCGGTCACGACCTGGTGGTGGATGCCGCCGCCCAGCAGCACGACGTCATCGGGATCCGCGCCGACGTGGAGCGCGCGGACGTCGAATGGCACGGCGTTGTACAACCATTGTTTGTCGTGGCGTTGATATGCCACGTAGCCGGCCACGGCGGGGTTGTGCACGACCGCCCAGAGCGCATCGCGCGAGGTGCCGGCGACCGCCACCACCGTGGCCTGCGGGGTGTCCAGCATATGGCCGACCAGTCCGGCGTTCCATTCGAGCAGCTGATCCGCGTTGCCGCCGAACCACACGCTATCGCCGGCCACACCCAGCGTGACCAGATCGGTGTAGCCGCCATAGGAGCTCGTGGTCCATGTGCCATTCTGGTGGCGCCACGGTGGGCCGGCGGTCTGCAGATCGAACAGCTGGTCGCCCATGCCGGTGACGAGCCCCAGCTTGCTGCCGTCGGGTGGCTGGTTCGCGATCACCGCCGCGGGGACGACGGTCGAGACCTCATGCTGCGTGAAGCCGTAGACTTGATTGCCATCGCCGTAGACGCCAATGAACGTATCGCTCGACGAGAGATACTCCCAGCCCAGCCCGTTCCAGTGCTGGAGTGATGGCGAGTTTTCGCCGATCAGCGGGATCACCTCGCCCACGGCATAGGCGGTATTGCCGACGCCCGCGACGCCAAACACCGAGTAGTTCGTGAACAACCCAGATTGCGGGCTGACGCTCTGCCAGGTCGCTCCGTTGAGCTGCCACACCTGATCGCCGGTCGCGACCACGCTGCCGGTCGCGACCACGCCGCCATTGGGTGCCGCGTAGACATGATCGAGCACCGGCGACGACGCAACCGCCGAGCTCCACGCCGTGCCATTCCAGCGCAGCGTCACCTGATTGCCCACCACCCAGACGTTGTTGGCGGCGGTCCCGGAGACGGCCAGCAAGTTGGCGGTGGTCCCGCTC
This sequence comes from Kofleriaceae bacterium, assembly GCA_036271215.1. Taxonomy (GTDB): domain Bacteria; phylum Myxococcota_A; class Polyangia; order Haliangiales; family Haliangiaceae; genus JABFXX01. Next base: position 10,259 of record DATBBB010000529.1, read on the forward strand.
GAGACGGTGGTCCAGGCCGTGCCGTTCCAGCGCCGCAGGGTGCCGGCGTCGCCGACCAGCCAGCCGTCGGTCGCGCTCGCCATCCAGATCCCGTGGAGGCTCGCCGTCGTGCCGGCCGAAACCAGCTGCCACGAGGTGCCATCGAAGTGCTGCACGAAGCCATGCTGGCCGACCGCCCACACGTCGCTCGGCGTCACCGTGAACGCGGCGTTGGGCTGGTACGGAAGTGGCGAGGGCGCCTCCCAGCACCAGCCGCCGCTGCAGGTGCGCGCGTCGAGCGGGATGGCGCACAGGTTGGCCTGACCCTGGCCGCCGCAGACGGCCGGCCCGCTGCACTCGCCGCAGTCGAGCTGTGCCCCGCAGCCGTCGTCGAGCATGCCGCAGCTGGCGCTCTGCTCGTCGCACGTGAGCGCGAAGCAGGCAGGCTGCGTCGGCCCGGTAGGATGGCCTCCCGGTGTGCCTGGGTCCGCGGGCGACACCGAACAGGCCCAGCACGCGACACATGCGATCGCGAATCGATACATGGCGTTAGTATTGGTGTTCGCGATCGCGGGCGCCGTGCGATCCGGGTTAGACCGCTATCGGTGTGCGTGACTTGCCGCTGGTTGCCGGCGGGCGGCGCGGATCACGAAACCTGCCGATCGGGGGAACCCGCGGCGCGCCGCGGTGTCCGACGCGCATGAAGCTGAGCGCGGTCGCGTCGCTGATCGGGCTGTGCGTGATCGGGGGCGCCGCGCGCGCCGATGAGCTGTACTCGACGCTGAGCCAAGGCGTGCGCGAGGTGGCACACACCGTCGAGGTCCGGATCACCGATGGCGTCGCGACCTACGTCGTCCGCCGCCAGTTCGCCAACCCGGGCAAGATTGCCGACGAGGCCACCCTGACGATCCAGCTGCCGCCCGGCGCCGCGGCGACCGGGCTGCGGATCAAGGCGCACGATCGGTGGTACGACGGCGACCTGCTGGCATCGGATCGCGCGGCCGCGCTGTACCGCGAGCTGACCGGCTTGGGCGCCTACGATCCCAAGGATCCGGCGCTGCTGTCGTGGGCCGCCGCCGATCAGCTGCACCTGCAGGTGTTTCCGGTGATGCCCGGGCAGGTGTCGACCGTCGAGTACACGCTGACCGCACCCACCGGCTACGCCCACGGCAGGTACTGGATCGCCTATCCGCGGCTCATGCCGTCGGCGTCCGAGCGCGGCGGGCCTGGCTGGCCAGGCGAGCCCAGCGCGGGCCAGCTGGTGACACCGGTCGTGACGGTGCGCCCGGCGTGGCCGACGGCGGGCGCGGCGATCCAGCTCGAGGGCGTGCCGGCGGCGGCGGGCGCGGCGATCGCGCTGACGGCGATGCGCCCGGTGCAAGACCCGTTTGACCAGGCGAGCGGTGACGTACCGCGCGGCGTGCCGGTCGGATCTGGCGTGACCACCGACCTCGCCGACACGCCGTTGCTCGGCGACGACGCGACGACGATCGCCGATCCGACGCTCGCGGTGATCTCGGTGACGCCGCCGCCGATCGGGATCTGGGCGGTGCGGTTCGGCCGGGTCGTCGCGTCGGCCGCGCACGCGTTCGCCCGGCTCGAGATCGACGTCGCGCCGGTGCTGACGGCGGTGCCGCGCCGCGCGCAGATCGTGTTCATCGTCGATGCGTCGTACTCGGTCGGCGCCGCGCAGCTCGCGACCGAGCTCGCGATCATCCGCGCGTACCTGTCGCACGTGCCCGACGCCGAGGTCGAGATCATCGTCAGCCGGCGCCGCGCGACCCGGCGGTTCGGGACGTTCGTGCCGGTGTCGACCGCGCTCGCCGCGCTCGCCGATCGCCGCGGGTTCGCGCTCGGCAATGGCAGCGCGATCGACGACGCCGCCCGGATCGCCGCCACCGCGCTCGCCGATCGCCGCGGCCCGCGCCGCGT